>BLMD01000208.1 GCA_011959925.1 Lachnospiraceae bacterium | reverse complement strand
GTTTCCGACATCTTTGCACACAGCAGGGCGGCAAGCATGGCCATACCGGATATTTCGGAAACGGCGCCGGATCTGGCAAAGATAAAGGCGGCAAGGAAAGATACGTCGGATTGTTTTTTCGGTCCGAATGTCATTTCCATATGCCGTTTGGCGGACATTGTTTTTCTGGCGCTCCACGGGGAAGACGGAGAGAACGGAAAGATTCAGGCGGCGTTCGATCTGTTTGGGATCCGGTATACCGGAAGCGGTTACTTAAACAGCGCCCTGGCGATGGATAAGGGAATCAGCAAGCTGTTTTTCCGGGAATACGGGATACCGACGCCAAACGGCATTCTGATGAAAAAAGAGGACCGGACGGATGACTGGGAACAGGCGGGCATTTCGTTTCCCTGCGTGGTAAAACCCTGCTGCGGCGGTTCGAGTATCGGCGTTTCGATTGTGCGGACAAAAGAATCATTTCTGCAGGCGTTAGAAGATGCGTTTTTCTGGGAAGACGCCGTTGTCATTGAAGATTATATCGAGGGCAGGGAATTTTCCGTGGGCGTGATCAGCGGACGCGCGCTTCCCGTGATCGAAATGGCGCCGATTACCGGCTTTTATGATTATAAAAATAAATACCAGGCAGGCAGCACGGTAGAGACCTGTCCGGCGGATCTTCCCGAAAAAACCGCCAGGGCTATGCAGGAGTATGCCGTCGCCGCTGCGGAGGCGCTGGGCCTTACTACTTATGCGCGGATGGATTTCCTTTTAAATGCAGAAGGGAAGATATTCTGCCTGGAGGCAAATACATTGCCGGGCATGACAAAAACCAGCCTGCTGCCGCAGGAAGCGCAGGCAGAGGGTATGGATTTTCCGGCGCTTTGTGAGAAGCTGATACAGATTTCATTGGAAAAATACGAGGGATCATTATGATAGGAATGACACTTGGCAGGATTGCCGCATGCTGCTGCGGCGTTTATTTTGGAGAGGAAGAGAAAAAAGAAACGGAAGTGACCGGCATCGCCATTGACAGCCGAAAAGTAAAAAAGGGCGGTCTGTTTATTCCGATCCGCGGGGAGCGGGTAGACGGACACAGCTTTATTCCGTCCGTCATGGAAGCGGGGGCGCTTGCGTGCCTGTCGGAACAAAAACTGGACGATGCCGCAGGGGCATATATCCTTGTCGGCTCCACGAAGGAAGCGCTGAAAAAAATCGCGGCGTATTACCGGCGGATGCTTGGCATCCCGGTGGTCGGAATTACCGGAAGCGTAGGAAAAACCAGTACCAAAGAAATGATTGCCTCGGTTTTAAAAGAAAAATTCTGTGTACATAAGACGGCAGGAAATTTTAATAATGAAATCGGGCTCCCGCTTACCATATTTGAGATCCGGCAGGAACATGAAATCGCTGTGCTGGAGATGGGCATATCGGATTTCGGGGAAATGCATACGCTTGCGGAAATCGCGAATCCCGACATCTGCGTAATTACCAATATCGGGCTTTGCCATCTGGAAAATCTCAAAACCAGAGACGGCATTTTAAAGGCAAAGACGGAAGCATTTGATCACATGCGCCGGGACGGTATTGTGATTTTAAACGCAGATGACGATAAGCTTGCTTCTGTTCACAAGGTAAACGGGAAAGAACCGATGCGTTACGGGTTAAAACAGGGGGACGCGTATGCGTCTGACATCGTCTCTCTCGGCATGGAAGGCATTCGGATGAAGTTGCATGTAGGAGAGCAGTTCCGGACGGTGACGATACCGATTCCCGGTGAACATAATGCATACAATGCGCTGGCTGCGGCGTGTGTGGGATGTGCCTGCGGGATGGAACTCGAAGAGATCTGCCGCGGCATAGAAACGGTAGAGACGATCAGCGGTAGAAGTCATTTTATTCAGAAAAACGGGATCACCGTAATCGACGACTGTTATAACGCCAATCCCGTTTCCATGTGCGCCAGCCTGGACGTATTAGGCCAGGCCGAAGGAAGAAAAATTGCCGTGCTCGGCGATATGGGAGAGCTGGGAGAGCAGGAAGTATCCCTGCATGCTAAGGTCGGACGTTATGCCGCAGAACAAAAGATTGATCTGCTGTTCGCGGCGGGTAAGCTGTCGAAAGAGCTGGTACGGGCGGCGCAGAGCGGAGGCGAAAGCCATCTTGTGGCAGAACATTTTGAGACGAAGGAAGAATTGCTGCAGGCGCTTCTTCCCGAAATAAAAAAAGGAGATACTCTTTTAGTAAAAGCATCTCATTTTATGGAATTTCCTAAGATTGTAGCTGCTTTGATTCGTTAAGCATTTCAAGTATTTTCGTCTGGGTGTAACTGCCCAGGCGTTTTTTTGTTTCTCTGTCCAGTTTACCGGGATAAATCGGCTCTCCGTACTGCAGTGTTACGTGAGCGGAGCGGATCCAGGGAAAGTGGTTTTCCAGAATGTCCGCCGTACCGGTCAGCGCCATAGGGATAATGGGGCATCCGGTCTTTTCCGCCATTTTTAAGCTGCCCTCTTTAAAGGGAAGCAGGTCGGTTTCGTCTCCGCCCCGTTGGCGTGTGCCTTCCGGGAAAATGCACATGGAAATACCGGACTTGATCTGGTTGATTCCGGTCAGGATTGTTTTTAATCCTTCTTTGACGTTGTCGCGGTTTAAAAACAGGCAGTAGAGGCGTTTCATCCAAAGCGAGAGCAGAGGAACTTTTAACATGGAATCTTTTGCGACATATCCGGTCAGTCCCGGGCATCTGGCATAGGTAATGACGATGTCGAAAAAGCTTCGGTGATTGCCGACGTAGAGTACGGCGGTGTCGTTTGGAACATGTTCTTCTCCGATGACGGTGATATGTGTTCCGCACAGAAAAAGGATTCCCCTGAATGCCCGCTGTACGATGCGCAGCTGGGAAATGTCGGCAGCATAGCGGTTCTTTTTGCCGATCAGCCATTCGATTATCAGAATAGGAATACTCAATAATAAAAATAAAATAATGAATAACAGCGTCAGGATTAATCGTATCATAGGGACCAGGGAATCCTCCGTTTCTTTTTGTAAAATTCTTTTCATATGAAAGCATTATACTAACTGTAAGATGGAATTACAACCGTAATTTCTGAATAAACTGTAAAAAAATGAAATGTGGGAACAGGATGAGAAATCATTTGCGTAAGAGCGTACGCAGAAGCCGTTTTTTAACGGGCTGCATAGCTGCAGTTGTTCTGGCAGGCATGGTATTTTTGTGGAGCGGCTGCGGGATCGAAAAGACGGACGGCAGTAAAGTCCGGGATCTGGAATATGAAATTGTAGAAGAGGAGAATCTGCCGGAAGAGCTTGCGGCGAAAATAGAAGAAAAAAAGGCGGCGGATTTTAAACTCACGTATGAAGGAGATAAAGATCTCTACATTGTGAGAGGTTACGGAGAACAGGAGACAGGGGGATACAGCATACAGATTCTGAATTTTTATTTGACACAAAACGCGGTTGTGTTCGATACGAATCTGGTCGGACCGTCTAAGGACGAAGTGAAAAATGCGGCGCCCAGTTTTCCGTATCTTGTGGTCAAAACAAAAAATCCGGATAAAAATGTGATCTTTCAATAGAGGCAGGCAGTGGAAAAGGAAAGATGCGTACAGGAATTTATGTACGCGTCTTTTTTTGGTATAGAGTCAGCCTTTTTAAAATAATTGGTAGAAATGCATGAAAAACTGTGATAGGATAAAAGTGTTATCGTATATTTTGCTAAGTGGAATTTAAGAAGGGAAGGAAATATGGGGGTTTATACAAAATTAATTAAGAAAATAGCTGCCGTAACAGCCGCTGCAGTCGTGTCTGCTGCAGTTTTGCCGTTATGGCAGGTGTCCGTGCCGGTTTGGGCTGGACAAGAAGTTATACAGGAGGACAGAGAAGCGTCGGAACTTACGCTTGAGTCTGTGCGCAGTGAAGCCGCGGCGAGCTATTCCGGTACGGAAAAAATGGGATTCGATCTGGAGCTTGCCGGCCATTCGTTTACAGGGGCTGCCGGATTGGATTATTCCCAGGATACGGCGGACAGAAAATATATGCAGGTGTTTCAGAATTTAAAGGATCGGTCAGAGAGCCAGACGATCATTTTTCGGTTTCGAACGACAGCGGCGAATGCATTTCTATTTGGAACAGGCATCGACGGAATAAATAACGGAAAAAACATGACGTTTTCGTTAAACAACGGGAAGCTCCGGTTCCGTTTGCGGAATCAGAAAAAATCGGAGGGCGGTACGGCGGCAGGATTGCAGGGGAATGTGGGTTCTAATTTAAATGACGGGAAATACCATACCGTTGCAGTAAGTTTTCATCCGGGGCTAGGATATGCAGTCGGAAATGTGAATTTGGTTATAGACGCAAGCCAGGATTTGTATCCTGCGCAGTGGTGCCCGGAATGGAAAGCGGGATTTGATCAAAATAATGAAGCATTTACCAAATTCCATATCGGATCGAGTGCATTATACGGCGGAGACGCAAACGGAGCGGCATTGAACGGCAGTCTGGATTTTATAACGGTTCTCAACAAAGGCTATACGCTGCAAGAGCTGCAGCGCTTGACGGCAGGGGACAAAGATTACCGTAATTTTACGGAAATGTTTTCCGGAGGAACCTGCAATACATGGCTGTTTACCGGTGGAACGGAAGGTGTTGCCGATTTTGCCGGAAACAAAACGACGAGAAACTGGGTGGGAATTTTTGAAAGTTCCCTAAGAGAATCCGGAACTTTTGTGGAACGCGGCCGGTTTGTATTTAATACGGCAAAGAAAGGTGCTGACCTCGCGCAGCTTTTGGACGAATATGATACGAGGATCCTTCCCTTTGGCACAAGGGTGGTCGGCGTGATGATTGGAGCGGCAGATTACCGAAAGAAAGCGGAGGGGCTGGAGACTTTTGAGGAAACTCTCACAGAGCTTTTAAACCGGCTGGTGGCAGATCGCAAGATACCGCTGCTGTTAACGCCGTATCCGTCGCAGGAGGCGTCGGATGCTGCAGAGATTACAAGGTATACGGAAGCGATTGAAAGAGTTGCCGGCGAAAAATTTAAAATCGTCGATTTCAGCGATCTCGATCCTGCAAATCTGAATTCGGACGGAGGCCTGACGCCGCAGGGGCATCAGGTTGTGGCAAATAAGATAAAAGACGCGGTAGGCGCAGGAGGTAAAACCAGCTTTACCTTTGATATGCTCTCGGACGGTTCTTATACTGTTGCAAAGCAGAAGGACGGAGCGTTGGCGCAGCTTTTGGAAGTAAGCGCAGGAGCAGACAGTATCACGTTTAAAACCGAAGAGGCGTCTGCAGATACGGATGCGGCATTGGAATATACATTGACGGATTCAAAAGGAATATCGATTTCCGGTGAAGTTCCTGCCGGGGATACGGAATTTACCATAGGCGGATTGAAAAAATATGAACAATACCTGCTTCATGTATACGATACCGGACGCGGCAGCGTACGAGAGTCCTACCAGCCTGTTTCGATTCTGACGGCAGAAGGCGAACAGGGGACCGCAGCAGAATACGAAGATCACAACCGTTCGGTCAATGAGAAAATCAAAGAGACGTTTACTCAGGATGAAGCGGCGACATGGCTGTTTATGGGCGACAGCATCACGCATGGCGTTGTTACCCAGGGATACGACAATGTACCGCAGATGTTTGCAAAATATCTGGATGAAGCCGGCAGAACGGATGATATTGTATTGAATACCGGCGTAACCAATGCGACGATCGCCACTACGCTGCATCAGATCGAACCGCGGCTGAAACGGTATCGTCCGGACGTTGTATTCGTTATGCTTGGAACAAACGATGTTTCCGTAAACGGTGAAAATACAGTCACAGACGCGGGAAGCGCAGTGAAGGGAGGGATCACGCCGGAGCAGTATAAAGAGCGGTATAAAACGCTGGTCGGAGAAATATATGAGACGAACCCGAACGCAAGCGTAGTGCTCCGCGTGCCGTGTGAAATGAAAAATGCCGGACAGGGAAATCCGCCGTTTCCTGCACATGATGGCTATGAGGAAAAATTTGCAAAAATATATGAAGTGGCAGAAGAAATGAGGGAAGAGCATCCGGGATTTAATGTCGCTGTAGTCAATCATCTGAAAGAATGGCGGGACTATAGGGATAATGTCAGAAACGATAATATTATGACGTCAGGATACGGATGGCTGGTAGCCGACGGCGTGCATCCGAACGGCCGCGGCAATCTTTCCATGTTCCAGCAGCTGATGAAAGAACTGGGACTGTATGTGCATACGTCAGAGCTTGTCAATTACCAATATGAATTAAGCGACTGGACAGATACGTCCGATCTGGAAGTAACCGTAACGCAGCGGGGAAGCCGTGCGTCCGTTCGTATGAATGCGTTATCAGGATATACAAATGGCCTAAAGAATGTGACGCTTACCCTTACGGCGGACGGACGAAGCATTGGAACAACGGCAGATTATGCGGCAGACGGAAGCATTACGGTTGACGGACTGGACGCATCCAAACCGTATACGCCGTCGGTAACCGGAAAAGACGCCGAAAACAGCAAGGAGATTACATTTGCCGCATCTCTGGTACATGAGGGCGGTTCCGATTCCGAGGCAAGCGCAGACGAAAAACGGGAATTGGAAGACACTTTACAGGCGGCGGAGGAACTGGATGTCACGGAGTATCCCCAGGTGATCCGCAATGACTATCAGGCGGCAATTCTGGCAGTGAAAGAAAAGTATCCCGCAGATGGAGAACTCACATCTGCCCAGATAGACGCGGCGCTGGAAGAAATTCGTTTTGTGCAGGCAAATATGAAAACGCTTCTGGCGAAGTTCACAGAGGCAAAAGAGGCTTTGGAACAAGCGCTTTTGCTTGCAAAGAAGACGTTGGACGGCGGAAAAGAGGCAAGATATTCCAAAGATGATTGGGACAATTTTACAACAATCTACCGTCAGGCAGAAGCCGCAGCGGCAGACGAGAGTTTATCTGCAGATGAATTGCTGCGGATCTGCAGCAGCCTGATATCGGCGGAACAAAAGCTTTTAAACCCGCCGCAGATACTGCCACCTCCGCCGAAGGTAAAGAAGAATAAGACATATGACATCGGCGATTATCATTATCTGGTGACTGATCTTGTCAAACAGACCGTAACGGTGACCGGAACAAAGAATGCCGGTCTCAGTAAAATAGTGATTTTGGATCAGGTAAAGCTTTTAGACGGAAAGACATATCAGGTGACCGAGGTTGGATCAAAGGCATTTTTGAATCATAAAAAAGCAAACAGTATCCAGATCGGCAAAAATGTGGAAAAAATAGGCGCACAGGCATTTTCCAATTGTCCGGCGCTGAAAAAAGCAGTGATTCGGAGTACGCGCCTGGCCGAGATTGGGGGAAAAGCATTTTATAAAGATAAGAACTTAAAGAGCATTGAGATCAAAAGCAAAAAGCTCAAAAAAGTCGGGAAAAACGCTTTCAAAGGAACCGCAGCAAAATTAAAGCTTATCATTCCAAAGAAAAAATATGCGGCATATAAGAAGCTTCTGGCGAAAAAGGGACAGAATAAATCGGCGTCAATCAAAAAGAAATAAACGGCGCCTGCGGCAAGATGCCGATAAGTCCGGGGAATTTTCCTTTTGACATTCATTTAGCGCTGTGCTATACTGAAACGGTTAAACCAGACAACTCATGCATTAGCAGCCACAGAAAAGGGAGGTAAAAGAATGCAGCAGGAAGACATCAACAAAGTACGTGCATCAGTACACCAGCAGTGTGGAAGCAAGGTAATGATTCAACTGGACCGAGGAAGGAATAAAATAGATATCCAGCAAGGCGTGATACAAAATGCATATCCCAGCGTATTCACCATTTTGGTAGAGGACGCGCATGCAGGGAATCCGCCGCAATTATTATCATTCAGTTATACGGATATTATTACAAGGGAAATACGGATGAAGCTTTGCTAAGGGGGTACGCCCTTTGGCATAAATAAGGAATAAATACCCTCTGTTCTGAATAAGTATAGTACAAAGTTACAGTACAAATTCAG
>BLMD01000207.1 GCA_011959925.1 Lachnospiraceae bacterium | reverse complement strand
AAATTTCTGTTCTTCTTTGGCTACTTTCTTTGAAATACTGATCAGGTCGCGGACGGATTTTTGAATTGTCTGCGGCGTAATGCCGTGCGCTTCGTTATATGTTTGCTGGATGTTCCGCCTTCGTTCCGTCTCGCCGATCGCCACACGCATGGAGTCCGTCATCTGATCCGCATACATGATCACATGTCCCTCGGAATTGCGCGCCGCGCGCCCGATTGTCTGGATCAGGGATGTCTCGGACCGCAGAAAGCCTTCTTTATCTGCGTCCAAAATGGCGACCAGTGTAATTTCGGGAATGTCCAGGCCTTCCCGCAACAAGTTGATCCCAACCAGCACGTCAAAGACGTCCAGACGCATATCACGGATGATTTCGGAACGTTCCAGCGTATCGATATCGGAGTGCAGATATTTGACCCGGATGCCCACTTCATTCATATAATCCGTCAGATCCTCCGCCATCCGTTTCGTCAGCGTTGTGATCAATACTTTATGATGCTCTTTTGTCTCTTTTTTTACTTCTGCAATTAGATCGTCAATCTGTCCTTCTACCGGACGAACGTCGATCTCCGGGTCCAACAGGCCGGTCGGACGGATCAGCTGCTCTACGCGTAAAAGCTCATGCTCCCGTTCATAGACGTTGGGCGTAGCGGAGACAAACAGCATCTGGTTGATCTTACTTTCAAATTCTTGAAAATTCAGAGGACGGTTGTCTTTTGCCGACGGCAGGCGGAACCCGTAATCCACGAGCGTCGTTTTTCTGGACTGGTCACCCGCATACATGCCGCGGACCTGTGGAACCGTAATATGGGATTCGTCAACAAAAATCAGAAAATCGTCCGGAAAATAATCAATCAGCGTATGCGGCGTCGCCCCTGCCGGCATACCTGCCAGGTGCCTGGAGTAATTTTCAATCCCGCTGCAGAATCCCGTTTCGCGCATCATCTCAACATCAAAATTGGTCCGCTCGGCAATCCGCTGCGCTTCGATCAGCTTGTCCCGGCTCTTAAACCACTTGACGCGTTCTTCCATTTCCTGTTCAATCTCCGTGCATGCTTCGTTGATCTTCTGCTGCGGCACAACATAATGGGATGCCGGAAATACTGCAATATGCTCCAGACGGTTTTTGATCTCTCCGGTCAGTACGTCTACCTCCGTAATCCTGTCAACCTCGTCCCCGAAAAATTCCACGCGGTACGCCGTCTCACTGAAGTTCGCCGGAAAGATTTCTAAGACGTCGCCCCGCACACGGAACGTGCCGCGGTGAAAATCCAGATCATTTCTCGTATACTGGATACTGATCAGCTTCTGTATCACCTCATCCCTATCTTTTTCCTGTCCGGGACGAAGGGATACCATCATATTTTTATAATCGTATGGGCTTCCGAGACCATAAATACAGGACACACTCGCAATGATAATCACGTCCCGGCGCTCCACCAAAGCCGCCGTAGCAGAAAGGCGAAGTTTGTCGATTTCTTCGTTGACGGCAGAATCTTTGGCAATGTAAGTGTCTGAGGAAGGAACGTAGGCTTCGGGCTGGTAGTAGTCGTAGTAGGACACAAAATACTCTACTGCATTCTCAGGGAACATCTCCTTGAATTCTCCGTAAAGCTGCGCCGCAAGCGTCTTGTTGTGGGCGATAACCAGCGTCGGCTTCTGCAATTCCTGAATGACATTCGCCATCGTAAATGTCTTGCCGGAACCCGTAACCCCTAGTAAAGTCTGGAATTGATTGCCCTCCTTGAAGCCTTTGACCAGCTCTGCGATGGCCTGGGGCTGGTCGCCTGTGGGCTTGTAGGGGGCTTGTAATTTGAACTCTGGCATATGAAAACCTCCAATTTGTGACCGAAAAAAGTTTGCCTATTCGCCCGAAATTCGTGTAATTTGATTTTCGATTCGTGTAAAATGGGCTTGCAAAGCTGGCGAATAAGCGTTAAAATAGCAATTACACGAATGCAGGTCACAAAACCGTATTTTTGAAACGAAACAACACTGAATAACACCAACCAGTACAGATAGTATTATCCAGTCATTTGGTTTTTCATTATAACATATAAGTCAAAAAAAGTACAGACCAAAATCGAACTTTTGTTCTGTACTTTTTCATGCGATTTGATTATGCCAGTATCTTATTTTCATGCAAGAAATTCACTGATTTGTTCTATATAATTATCTTCTGAAAAATCAGTACCGCTTTCACATTCTTCCTTTGGGATTACTTCATCAATAAATGGCTGGAGATCGTCTAAGCAGTCCTCAATGATTTCGGCGGTATCTCCGTAAACATCTATGGTGATGATTTCTTTCGCATGTCCCATTAGCTGTGATACTGCTTTGGGATTGAAATTATTCTTTAATAAAATGGTACAGAAAGTGCTTCTCAAATCATGCCACCTTATATCGGGCAGTCCATTGTCCTCCAGCAGCTTCTTATAATGCCTCCAGTGAAAATCCTTGCTTCTCGGACGCCCATAAGTGGAACAGCAGATATAATCCAAATCCTGAAATGTGCCTGACCGCCTTCTGCGGTTCTTCTCATACACTTTCCTTTCTTCCAGAATGGCTTCAAACACATAATCCGGTATGGGGATGGTTCGGTAGCTGGACGGCGTTTTCAATCCGATTTCCTGCTTTGTAAACGTCTTGGCCGGGAAGTCCCCGGCAGTCGTATTTGGTTTCTTGCCTAACTGCCGCTGCACTTTCAATGTCCGGTTGATATAATCTATATCCGAATATTTTACCCCATTGATTTCACACCGCCTCAATCCCAACAGCACAGCAAATAATACCTGCATATGGATTGGCATTTCCCTGCTCGCTTCAATGAGTGTTAAAACCTGCTCCATATTCAGCGTCTTTTGTGTATCAATATTCCGGGTGTGATAGGCTTTCTTCTCTACCTGCTTTGGCAAAGCCACATCAATCGTCGGATTTATGGAAATGATTTTCTTATTCACAGCATACTGCATGGACGTATTCATCACTGTTTTTACCAGCCTTGCAATAGAAGTCGAAACTGCCGCTTCTTCATAATAAAGGCTCTGGATATGGCTCCGTTTAATTTCTGTCATTCTGATGTTGCCCATCGCTGGAATCACATGGTTATTCACGATATTGGAATAGGTTTCATATGAGCCGCTTGTAATGCGTGGTCGCATTTCTTTTTCAAGCCAGAACAGCATAAAGTCTTTCACTTTCACGCTGGTATATACCACATATGTGCCAGAATATAATTCACCCAGCGTCTTGTCCCTGTCCGTGTTCGCCGCTTTCTTTGTCGCAAATCCGGATTTCTGCTGTGGTATTTTTGTCCCGTCCGCATAAATCAGCACCACACGATAACCAAACTTATTCTTGATCGGCGTGACGTTATAAACCTTCCAGTCCACAAACTGTTGTAATTTCAAATCAAATTCCATGTTATCCTGTCCCTTCCCTGCCTTCAGGAATAAAAGCGTCATTCATAAAGGCAATAATCTTTTCTTTCTCATCCATGACGTCGCAATAATATTCAAAGGTTGTATTGACAGAACTATGTCCCAATAACCCTGATATTTTCGCAAGCGGAACACCCTGCTCTACCAAAATAGTGGCAAACATATGGCGGAGTCCATGCACGGTGACGGCAGGAAGCCCATTCCGCACACACAGCTTTGTCAAAGCGTTATTCATAGCGGACAGGCTATGTACCTTTCCATTTGCCTGACAACTGATATAATCGTTATCGATAAAAGCCTCCTGCATCTTTTCTTTATACATATCTATCTGACATTTTCTTTTCTCCAGCTCTGTAATAATGACCTCTGGCACACGCAGCACCCGGAAACTGTTGGGCGTTTTGGGATCACGCTCGATTGAAATATTTTCTTCAATCCTGCTCCCCTCTTTTATAATAGGGTTTGCAACAATCTGCCTGCTGATTTTCACACTACGGTGTTCTAAATCAAAGTCGGAAAATTTCAGGCCATAGATTTCGCCTTTCCGCAGTCCGCAAAACAGTCCCAACAGAATTTCCAGATACCAGTTATCCTTTGAAGCTGCCTGAAGGAGTATTTTTATTTTCTCCCTGCTGAGAATCACGATATTGGGTTTCTTTCGCTTATACGGCTTTGTTTCCGGCACGGGATTCACATTGATATAGCCCTCTATGACTGCCTCTTTCATGGCCAGATTCAGAATTTCCCGCCCCTTGTTTCCTGCCGAAACACATGCCTTTGACGTCCTCTCCAGAAGTCCGTCCAGGTATTCCACGCTGACAAACCTCATCTTTATATCATAATCAATGTTTGGGATAATCAAGTCATATAAAGCGTATGCCCCAACCATTCTTGTTGTCGTTTCAATTCTTTTTGAAAACACTTCTTCAAACCAGTAGATAAGATAATCTTTAAAGAGAACATCTTTATTGGATTTGCTGGAAAGCTGCTGTTTCCGCAACAGCGTATTAAATTCTTCCTCGCATTTCCGATAACTGGCCTCTGCCTCTGCCTGACTGGAAAATCCGCCTTTCTTTCCATATTTAACAATGCCATTATCTTGCAGTGCCTTTGTACGGTGATACCATGAATTTCGTTCAAAAAAAGCAACACTCTTTTCCTGTGTTTTCTTTCCCATTCCCATCACCTCCGCACATTTAGCTCGCTCCATCTAACCATTGATCGAATCCCTCTTTGGGAACCCGGTACAGCTTTCCTATTTTTATCACCCTGAATGGTTTCTGACTCTCATAGGCTTCATCCAGAAATGCGTATGCCTTGCTTCTACCAATACCCAATAACTTTTGAATGTCATCAGCGTCATAAACCTGTTTTTGCAAATTCATGGTATCTATATCAGTCACCTCCCGAAATACAAAAGGGACTGCTTGCTATTATCATAGCTTTACAATCCCTTCCCGTCTAATGTGCGAATTTTCAAATCGCATCCTTGACTTTTCAATTATTCTTGTTCTCACTGCAATACCTTTTCCTTATTAAATAATCGTATCCCTGCCTGCTGTTGCAAAACATACAGGTATCTTTTAAATTTTGATTCTTATCTGCCCTCTGGATAAAATGCTCTTTGGAATCATAAAAGGGTTTTGCACATATTGGGCATAAGCACATTAAAATCGGTTTATCCCGTTTTCTCATTCCTGTGCTGGAGCATAACGCTTTATCAACCTTCATCATTTGCTGCCTGTCCAATGTCCCGATATAATCTCCCAGTCTCTTTTTGTCCAGTGTTCGGACTTGCTCTAACAGCACAACAGAATCTTTTTCCAGACCTTGCATATCTGCCGGAACCGGGACATGAGTGGGCATTTTTGATTTTGGCCTGCTTGTAATTGCCGCCACAATTACGGTTGGGCTGTATTGATTCCCTCTGTTATTCTGAATCACTAATACCGGACGGTATCCGCCCTGTTCACTTCCGAAAACGGGATTTAAGTCTGCATGGTAAATATCCCCTCGTCTGATTTTTCTTTCTTCCATAGTAAAAATGTCCTCCATAATCTTTACTTCCTGAATCCAGTCTGATTTTTCTTTCATGGCAGAAAATATAAATTTGCAGAATACATCTTGCCTGCCGAAAAAAATTTCCTGCATTTCAGGTATGTATCAGCCGAACACAAAAGCATGACTTTTTGATTATTCTTTAAGAATATTTTCATGTTTTGTGTCCGGCTACCACTTTTAGCCTGATAAGCCTATTTGTCCTCGACACCCCGGCTTACATAATCTACCGCTTTTACGGCAAACATAGGGAAGTCACCAAACGACTGGCTGCTGACCAGTTCCACGGGAATAGAACCCCTCCGGGGATCGCCCGGAGCCGCCCTCATTGGTTGCGGCGTTTTTACACCTGATGGGTATTTACGCTCGACCTGTGACTGGACGGGAGTATCATTGTCCCTGCTGCCTGTTATCGCCTTACCAGTAGCAAGCTGGCAGTTATAGCCCGGTATTTTCCGCTCCTTAAATGAGGATAGGACAGCCGCAAACCATTGTCTTTTTATCTGTGCGATTTCGATGCCTTTATCACCATTTAGCTCATGGCGTACCTGCTAACGTGGCTTACGCTCATCACGATAACAACAGGAAT
>BLMD01000206.1 GCA_011959925.1 Lachnospiraceae bacterium | reverse complement strand
GTTATCTTGTTTACTTGTTATATATATCGGACGCATCTTCCGATACTTTATAGTAAACTAATAATTTTTTTATTTGTTTTTTTTGTCCTTATTCAAAAAAAGCCGGACTGCCGGTTTTCTTATGTGCCGACAGGCATCCTTGGGCAGGTATCCACTGATAAGCCGCTGACTTATAACTTTCTGCGGCAGAAAAAAAGCCGGCGTAAAACGCCGGCTTTTATGTAATTTGGAATTACTGTAATAAGGATAATACGCCCTGTGTAGACTGGTTCGCCTGTGCAAGCATAGACTGTCCTGCCTGTGCAAGAATGTTGTTCTTGCTGTACTGAACCATTTCAGATGCCATATCTGTATCACGGATACGGGATTCTGCTGACTGAGTATTCTCAGCTGCTACATCCAGGTTAGCAATGGTGTGCTCTAATCTGTTCTGTAATGCACCGAGTGTAGATCTCTGTGTAGATACTTTTGACAATGCGCCGGCTACTGCGGAAATCACGCCGCCTGCTTTTGTGAAAGAGCTGACATCCATGCTAGCCTTCTTCAATCCGATCGTACTTGCATTCATGTTTCCGATGGAAATCGTGATTGCCTGACCAGAAAGAGAACCAACCTGAAGTTTCTTACCGCTGAATTTGCCGTCTAACAGGTTCATGGTATTGAACTGTGTGGTAGACTGGATTCTGTCGATTTCAGATACTAACTGGTTGATTTCAGACTGGATTGCTCCTCTGTCTGCGCTGGTGTTAGGATCGTTTGCTGCCTGTGTTGCAAGCTCATTCATACGCTGTAAGATTGCATGAACTTCGTTCAATGCACCTTCAGCTGTCTGAATTAAGGAGATACCATCCTGTGCGTTTGCAGAAGCTTTGTTTAATCCGCGGATCTGGCTTCTCATCTTCTCGGAAATCGTCAATCCTGCTGCATCGTCTGCTGCACGGTTGATTCTGTATCCGGATGATAATTTCTCGGATGATTTTGCCTGCTGGCCTGTTACGATTCCTAACTGTCTGTTAGAGTTCATTGCTGTAAGATTGTGCTGTACTACCATATTATTTTCCTCCTTGAATATACTGCAGCTTCCATGCTGCTAATCTTGTTTGTAGTTTGACGGTCTCTCTGACATATGTCTTTTCTGATTCCCGTCTTCAAGTAACAATTGTTATCTTGTTTACTTGTTATATATATCGGACGCATCTTCCG
>BLMD01000205.1 GCA_011959925.1 Lachnospiraceae bacterium | reverse complement strand
TGCCTCTTAACGAGGTGGTAGTATTGCTAAATATCAACAGGTCGGTGCACTAGTACAGCACATACTTCACACATTTTACAATACGGGTGTTTGTAAGAGGCGGAAGACCTTCCTTAATTTGCCCCATAGCGATACGATATCCTCTTTTGGATCAGACATAGCAAAAGAAGTCCCTCCTGTTGTTCCAAAAAGCTCTTTATTTCAGTCATCAGCGTTTCAAACTCCTCTGTCCTTTGCGTCTTAACTTGATATATACATACTTCCATAAATGGCATCCAATACCTCCTTCCTCTATTTGATATCATCTGGCAAAATACAAACGATATGCAAATTCTCATTTTCCCACATTTATTTTTCCAATCACACGGATCCCTGTTTTGTTCATTATAATCGTGCACATAACCGTTTTCAAATTCTTCATTATCCAAATCCGAAAACCGTCCGCAAAAAAAATCTGTCAAAATTCGTTCTTTTCTGTGACGCACAGACCCTTTTTCCCGTGTATAATAGTGAGCAAGCATTTATTCTGACAGAAAGGAAATCAAAATGAATGATAAGAAAATCATAGACTTATACTGGAAGCGTTCGGAAGACGCGATTTCGGAGACGGCGAACAAATACGGGGGATATTGCCGCAGTATCGCCTATCACATCTTACATAATAAAGAAGACAGTGAAGAATGCGTAAACGACACCTATCTGAGGGCATGGAACGCCATGCCTCCAAAACGACCGAACTGCCTGTCCGCATTTCTCGGAAAAATTGTTCGGAATCTGTCATTCGACCGTTATGACGGATATACGGCAGAAAAACGGGGCGGCGGCGAAATCCCGCTGGCGCTGGAGGAATTAGAATCCTGCATTCCATCTTCGTTTGACACGGAACAGGCGGTAGACGAGCTTGCACTTGCCGACATGCTGAACCGTTTTCTATCCAAAACAAAGCCGCAGGCACGCATATGGTTTGTCAGACGGTACTGGTATCTGGATCCTGTGAAAGAAATTGCGGCAGCATTCGGCGTCAGCGAAAGCAAGGTCAAGATGACGCTTCTGCGCCTGCGCAAGAAATTAAAACAATTTTTAGAGGAAGAAGGTGTCCGCATATGAAAGCAAAACAACTTCTGGATGCAATCGGCCAATTGGATGAACGGTATATTGAAGAGGCAGAAGCGGAAATTCACGGAAGAAACCGACGGCTTCCGGTCCGATGGGCAGCAACGGCTGCCGCCATTCTGCTGGTCTTTATCAGTGTTCTCGGAACGGCAATGGCTGTAAACGCCGGATTTCGGCAGATGGTGCTCTCTTTTTTCCACATCGGACAAGTAGAATCTGTGCCGGATCATAACGACAGAGGATTTCACGTTTCCAAATCAGACATCGGCGGACGGATTCAAGCAGAATATATCCAGCTGGGAGACTCCTATTATGAATCCGGCGACGGAGTCCTCTATCAGGTCGACTACGGAGAAAACGATACGGTTCGCTCTGTCCGTTTTTGGAACGTGCAGGATGGAACTGCCGTGGAAACAGACACGCAAAAAAAATCGTTTTCGACGGCATGGCAGGGAGAAACGTACCAGGGTGAAATTTACTGGTGCAAACATGACGGGGACGTCTCCGTTTATGGCGAGGGAACGTATACGGACGATTCGCCTGAAACCGGCTGGGTTACAAATTCTGTTTCCGGCCGCAGCGACGCAGTCCTTCTGTATCTGTCGCAGGGACGCCAGCGGGATTACCGGCAATATCCCATGCTTTATCACCTGGACACCGGAAAAACGGAAGATTTTCTGCGGGGAACCGGTGCAGAAGACCTCTCTAATGCCTGGGATTACCAATGGTCCGGCGGTTTGGAAAGAGCCATTATCACATGCCTCGAAACGGAAGATGAGAAAACATACTATTTTTGTGACGTAACGAAAAAATCTCTGACCAATCTTTCCACCCTGACCGATCGAAAGATTGACGGCGCGTTCTTTGCCGACCACGATACGCTGCTGCTGGTGCAGGTGTCAGAAGACCAGAAAAGCTGTTCTGTATTTACATATGATGTGACTACGGGCAAGCTTGTACAGACGCTGCGCCGGGAAAACTACTTCCTCCAGGATTATGGAACGTATTCCATCGCAAACTACGGCATGATGTTCTTTGGCGGACGATACGGCCTGTATGTAGATCCGAAAAAAACATTGTCCGTCGTCGATTTAAAAACGGGATCGAAAACCTCGGTGAACAATTTTGTCTTTCAGAACAACGGCAGCTTTCTTTCCAATCCCTCAAAAACGAAGCTGCTGTACAGCGTCACCGAAGAAATTACGGATGAATCCATGGGTTTCTCTCAGCTTGGCGTGCTGGATTTAGAAGGAGGAACGTTCACAGCCTTTAACCGGGAAGGATATGCCGGCCTGAAGGAATGGTGTATCGGCTGGTTTGACGACAACCGGGTAGAAATCAGCAGCAACCAGTCAGGTACAAACGCCTTGTATCTATATACATTCTAAACGCAAATATGGCAAAGAAACCGTATCGCTGATCCGATAGAAACAATTACCCTCAGCAGCCACGAGTGCAACCTCTTTTTGCCGCTGAGGGTAATGATTAATGGTGGCCGCCATGTCTGGAACGATGGCCGGATCCTCCTGAATTTCCATTATGATGTGAATGCGCTTCCGTAATATTGCAGCCATTGACACCGCAGCTGTTGTGCGTATGACCATCCGTTCTCGCACAGCCTTCTACACCGCAGCTGTTATGTGTATGACCGTCCGTTCTTGCACAGCCTTCCACGCCGCAGCTGTTGTGTGTAT
>BLMD01000204.1 GCA_011959925.1 Lachnospiraceae bacterium | reverse complement strand
TACAAAAATTTGAAAATGGATTTGACTGGTCATCATGTGTTTTGTGATGGAACGGAGGTTATTTTGACACAAAAAGAATTTGAACTGCTGAAAATTATGCTTGAAAACAAGGGTAAGGTATTCACTCGCCAAATGCTGTTAGACAGGATATGGGGAATTGACGCCTATGTGGAGGAACGGATTGTGGACAGCCATCTGAAAAACCTAAGAAAGAAATTGAGCGGCAATTACATTAAGACAATAAGAGGGGTGGGGTATCGGATTGATGAAGAAAAATAAATCAAGCCTTACAGTGAAAATATTTTTAATAACAATGGCTCTGTTGGCTGCAGCTTGTAGCATTTCCGTTTTATGTATGGCAAAGTACATTCCAGAAACCTATGGCAGTCAATTATCAGAGCGTTTACAGAATGAAGCCCAAAAGTTAGTCCAAAAATTAGAGGAATGTACCAAGCTTGAAGATTGCTATGCATTAGTGGATTCCTTTTCGCTGGAAATGGATGCACTAGTTTCCATCAATGACCAGGATGGGTATCTAATTTATCCAGAAGCGGTTGGTAATACAGATATGTCAAATGATACAGTGGCAGTTATGAAAGATGAAGATGAAAACAGCCAGGCTATAGAGGATGAACTATTATCGGGAATCATGTTTCCGTTTACAATACAAAACACGGGTGAAAGGTATATTTTGGAGGTGCATGGAAAATCTTCACCAATAAATCAAGCAGCGTCCGCAATACAAGAAACACTGCCCACTATATTGACGGGGATTTTTATATTGTCTATCTTATGTTCCCTTTTTTATTCGCATTATATAACAAATCCAATTATAGAAATAAGCAAAGTGTCAGAGCGGATGGCAGGGCTTGATTTTAGCATGAAAAGTGATTTGAAAAGGAATGACGAGGTAGGCGTTTTGTCGGAAAGCTTAAACGCCCTTTCGGGGAATCTTGAAAAGACATTGCAGGAATTAGAAAATGAGATTAGAAAAGAGAAGGAGCTTGAGAAAAAACAACGGAATTTCTTTGCGTCCGCATCCCATGACCTTAAAACGCCGATTGCTATTTTGATAGGGCATTTAAATGGGATTCTGGATGGCGTTGGAGATTATAAGAACGCAAAACCATATATAGAGCGTTCGATTGCAATAGCGGAACAGATGAATCAATTGGTACAGTCCCTACTGTTTATCGCTTATGTAGAAAATGGAACAGTTACACCAGCATTTGAAAAGTCAGATTTAGCAGAGCTGGTTCGGCGCAGTGTTGGGGAAATGTCCTGTTTGATTGAGGATAAAGGACAGCAGTTATTTGTTGATATTCCAAATAGGGCTATCTGTTGGTTTGACAATGGCATGATGGAGCGTGTAATTAAAAACCTTATAGAAAATGCCGTTAAATATTCACCTGCTAAGGAGAGCATAGCCATATCTATGTCACAAGACCGAAATTCAGACATAACATTTGAAATAGAAAATACAGGCGTTGCCATTCCAAATGATTCACTGCCCCATCTATTTGAGCCATTTTACCGTGTTGATGCTTCACGAAACAAAGAGAATGGCGGAAACGGATTAGGCATGTATATTATAAAGACATTATTAGAAAACCATGAAGCTTCCTATAGAATCTGTAATACGGATAAAGGCGTAAAATTCCAGTTTTGCCTTACAGCGTCGAAAATCCACAAGAAATCCATATAAATTCCAACAAGAATCCAAATAGCCTTAGTAAAATGTAGCCGTTCCAATGGAGCGACTATTTTTAATGAAAGCGAGGTAGAAAAATGTTTAAAGCAAAATGGATGGGAGCGCTTGCTGTAACAGCCCTTGTGGGAGGCAGTGTGGTAAGCGTGGCTGCGGCAAATGCTAAAAGTGTAGAAACTATCGTTGATGCTGAATCAGATGGCGTAATGTCATACACGGATGACAACGGCAACATCTGGTGCAGTGAAAACAATGGGGAAACATGGGTTTCTGAATCTGATTATGAGAAAGAGAACCCTGTTTCAGCTATTGAATGGTGGACTTACGATGAGTACAAGGCATGGGCAGAGCAGGAGAAAGCTGAAATGCAGAAGATGGCTGATGAAAAGGCTGTCGTGGAAACCAGCGAAGGCACTGTTGTGTGGACACAGGAAATGACGGATGGAATTGTTGCAGAGAATGAGCAGACCCTTGAAGATATTAAAAACGGTATGCTTGTTTCTAAATCTGTAGACGGCGACAGTGAAGGGATGGCATCTTACAATCCTAACGATATTGCAACAATCGGCGACTAAAGAAGCATAACAATGCCGTTGATTTGATGTAAAGTCCATTGTGCAGGAAATAGGTGTTGTTTTTCAATAAGTTATATAGATGTATATTCGGTGTTCTGTAAAAAGATAGTGTCCTATTTTGCTGCATACCTGCCCGCTGAAACATTGCTAAGTGGGCAGGTAAATTTTATTTTGCTGTTAGCGAATTGAAAAAATTTGTATCTGAATAAAAGGGTTCTTTTCATCCCGCCAAATAAAAAAACGGTGTTTTGGTGGGCGGTTATGCTATGCCTGAAAAGACTTAACAGACACTCTCCAGACCTGTTTTAAAGTTTGGAGGGATTTTTTTATGTTCTTTTTTCGGGCAGTAATCTATCTGCTCATGCAATACAGAATTGACTTATATATAGCATATCGGGGAATGGCAGGAATCCAGTTAAAAAAATCCCTGCTTATACAACGCTACTTCTCACCATAAAACCAGAAGTAGAATTTCCACTTATCAGAATACATATCTCCTAAACCGCAGAGGTCACAGAACCTTTGCGGTTTTTCTTTTGTCGTTTTTTATCGGAATGTGCCGCAGGGCTGTTTC
>BLMD01000203.1 GCA_011959925.1 Lachnospiraceae bacterium | reverse complement strand
TCAACCGTGCTTCGATTTCAAGCTGTTCTTTCTGGTATTTCCCCGACATCATCTCGAAATTCCGCTCGGTGATACGTTCCATGACTTTATCCTCATAGAGAGAGGAAAACAGCCTGTCAAGCTCCGCAAGGCGTTTGTTCAGCTTCTTTTGTTCTTTCTCCATTGCCTTTGCTTTGCTCTGGTCTGTTTCTGTGAGCCGCTTTTCTATGGCTCTTACTGCCTTTTCATCATTGACCGCCATATCCGCAAAACGGTTAATATCGGCAAGGACGGCGTTGAACAAATCCCTCGCTTCTATATTGTGGGGAGTACATTCGGTTTTCCCGTATCTGGCATAATTATTGCATGAATACAATACGCAGTCGATAATATCGGGGCGTTTCCTCCTGTTAGCGTTCATTGCCCGCAAAGCATAGCCGCAGTCCGCACACTTGATAACGCCTGCAAAAATATTCTCAAAGTCTCCCTTATTCTTTTCCCGTCTGCGGCTCGTCATAAGCTGCTGGACAGTGTCAAATTCCTCCTGCGTGACTATGCCCTCATGGGTATCGGGTATCACTTCCCATTCTTCGGGCAACTTAGAGGGACGTTTCTTGCTTTTCATATTGGCGGCAATCCGTTTGTAGCCTGCAAGGTTCCCCGCATAAATAGGGCTTCTTAAAATATTCCTCAAGCTGTTCTCACTCCAGATATAACGGTTTTCTTCATTGTCCTCAAAGTATCTCTCATAGCCTGCCGCCCCCTGCTCCGCCGCATAAGCGGCAGGGCGTAAGACGTGCTGACTGTTGATGTGCTTGCGTATTTTTCCAAGTCCGTTTCCCGCCAACGCAAGGTCAAATATCTCCCTTACAACGTGCGCCACCTTATCATCAATCAGCAGATGGTTGTGGTCGGCAGGGTCTTTGATATACCCATAAGGCGCATACGTCCCCATGAATTTCCCCTGCTGAAACCTCGCACGGTACGCCGATTTTATCTTGACCGACACATCGGCTGAATACATTTCGTTTAGGATATTTCGGAAAGGCGTGATATCCATCGCTGATTTATTCAAAGTATCCACGCCGTCATTGACTGCAATATACCTCACATTATGCTCTGGAAAAAAGACTTCTGTATAATTCCATTAGAGAACATATAGAGAGATACCATATAAAAAGAATGAGTGAGAAGCCTTTGACCTCTCACCCAACATCTCATAGAAAACCAGACTACATCATTATAAAATTTTCCGTAGTTTCTTACGCAAATGAGCCAATCTCGCATAGACAGCCCCAGCCGTCAAATGCACAAACGGGGCAATCTCTTTTATGGAGTAACCCTGCATTTTCAGCAGGACGATTTGTAACGTGCGCCTGTCTACTGTGACTAAGGAAAGGTACAGAGTTTCGCTTTCAATCTCATCCAGTAAATCCATTACCGTCCTTATCTCTGCCTGTTTCTCCCTGCCTGCCATTTCCTCAAGGTATTCCCCGAAGTCGCTTGTCCATCGGTAAAAACGCCTATTGGAATTAAAATCTGCCCTGTCGTCTGTGCGGATTTGCTCGATAACCGCTTCGTCAACGTCGCACTCACGCAAAATCTTTTCCTCGGCTTCTTTCCAGATGCGCCATTTCCTGTCCTCACGTCCGTGGTTGTACGCCATCCTTATTTCCTCCAATCGAAATTGATTGAGAGAGCAGGAAAAGCCCCCTCATTTTCCCAAAGGAAAAAACAAGGGGGGGGGGCTGAATGTCTTAAATTTTGTTTTCCATTATTTTTTTCAGCTTCGCAAGGATTTTGGCTTTGCGTTTGTTGACAACGCTCTGCGTTATGCCTAACCTTAAACCGACTTCCCTCTCGGAAAGTTCTTCAAAGAAGATTGCTTGTATCAACGCCTGTTCACTGTCCGACAATAAGAGCATGGCAGTTTTCATCCTGTCCACCATCACCGCATGCACAACAGTTTCCGCAATGTCCACCGCTTCATCCACAACGAAGTCAAGCACATTTCCCTCGCTGTCCGTAAATCCTTCCAATGAGAGCAGCTTGTGGTTCGTGTCCAGTTTTTGCAGATAACGCCACCGCTCTTTCTCCTTGTAGAAATCTGCGTACTGTTCCCGCACAACTTCAAGCAGACAGCCCTGCACAGGGATAAACAGCTTGTTCATGTAACTCTGGTTGGCTTGCCTGCGGAGACAGAAGTTCGTATAGGACAGCTCCACATAGACATTGTTTTCTTTGATATATACTTTTTTTGGTTCGGATTTCACCGTATTTTCCTCCAATCAGAATTTTTGAAAATGTAAAAATCTAGATTGGAAAGGCGGCGAACGACAGCCAACAGCGGAAACAGCCCTGCGGCACATTCCGATAAAAAACGACAAAAGAAAAACCGCAAAGG
>BLMD01000202.1 GCA_011959925.1 Lachnospiraceae bacterium | reverse complement strand
AAACAGCCCGCCACAATACACTGCTTGCATGAATCTATTATAGCATGGGGCAGGCCGTTTTTCCATCATTGCAACAATATTCTTCTTATGGTTTTTTCATCTCGTACCGCATGACATTCTCCGCAAGCGTTTCCACGGTCTGTTTTTTCCCGCTGAAATGCTCTGTAAGATGGACAATGTTTTTGCCGCAGACAAAAGAAGTCTGCCCATCCTTTTCTATGAAATACCCTGTTGGGATTCCTTTCTCTTTTGGCTGGATTCCTGACTTAATTATTCTGTCAAATAGCTGTTTTACCGTAATGATTCCTCCCTCCTGCGGTCTGTTTTAACTGGCTGTTTCTGTTGGTTTAACCGCTGGTTTTCAATCGTATCGTGGATTTGGTCTAAGCAGTTGTCGATATGGGCAGAGCGTTTTTCAATCCCGTCTGCATATTTCAGCCGTTTCCTAAGCTCTGTTATCTGCTCCGTCACGCCCTGCTTTTCGGCTCGGAGTGTTTCTTTTTCGGCTGGTGTGGCACGGCGTACCTTGTTCCGCAAGTGCTGGCGGTAGTCAATCAGTTTATTCATTTCGGTCTGGTTTTTCTCCCTGTCGGCGTGTAAGTCGGAAAGGGTAGAGATGTTATGCTTTGACATATACCTTACCTGTGCGGTAATCTCGTCCAGTTTCCGAAGCTCCTCTTTCATCAGCGGGCTTGCCGGCTTGTAGTCTGTGCCTTTGGGGAATATCCCCAGCTGATAGCACCAGTGGTAATACAACGCTAAAATCCCTGTGGTTTTCTGATGCGGTTTCCATGCGTTTTTATACTGCTCTGGCATATGCGGGGAGTAGGAAATCCTTGCTTTGTAGTTTCCATATCGGGAAGCCCCGCCTAAACATGACCGTATGAAATCGGGAGTCAGCCGTTCGTCAAGCGTGTCTAACCTTGTGAAATGCCTGTACTGCGGCAGCTTCATTTTCCAATGGCTGCCCGAAAAATCAATCTCATATCCTTTATCGGTAAGGTATTTCATCATGTGCTGTAAATCCCTGCTCCCGTTGATTGCTTCCCTTAAATCCTCCCGATAGACGTTGTACCGTGTCGGCTTTCCGCTTTTTTCGTCCAGATACAGCGGTCTTGCAGGGGCTTTCTTGGGGTTTTCAATCACCGATAAACTGTACTCTCGGCATAAGCGGTCGGACACCTCCCTTAGCCGTTTCTGTTCGGATTTTGAGTAATTATATTTGCTCCCATCCAGATAAGAAACGGAGTTAAAACAGAAATGATTATGGAGATGTCCTTTGTCAAGGTGGGTGGCAACGATTATCTGGTATTTATCGCCCCACATTTCCCTTGCCAGTTTTAATCCGATTTCGTGGCACTGTTCGGGCGTTACCTCGTCTGGCTTGAAGCTCTGGTAGCCGTGCCATGCGATATATCCGCCTGTCTTTTGGTACTGCTTCTTTGTCAAAATCATCTGCTGTAATGCGGTTTCTTTCAAACAGTTGATAGCGGAAACATACTCGCCCTCATTTGTTTTTGACGGATTCTTTACATAGGAGAACACGTCAAAGAAGTCCTGCATATCCTGATTCGGCACGGTCTTTTCTGGATTTTCTATATAGTCAATCACGTCTTTTATGCTCCCTTTGACATGCCATAGGCTCGTTACCGCCATATCAGACCGCCCCCTGTTCCATCAATTCTTCTACGTTAAATCGTTGTGGGAGAGTTGTTTTCTGCTGCAATTCTAAGATAAAATCCTCAATCTCTTTACAGATTTCGGCAGCGATTGGATAGTATGGAACACACTTTTTGAAACCGTCATGCACTTCATAGAGCTTGCTTAACAGCTCCCAAAACTCGGTTTTTGGCTTCGGCTGCGGGGCGTTTCCCTTGCATAACTGGCGCATAAATTCGGCAGCGGACAGACCGCAAGCGGCGGCGCACTGCTTTAATTTTTCATGTTCTCCCTCGTTCAATCGGACGGTAATCGGGACATTCCGCACGCCCTTTTCTGATTTTTCTTTGCTCATTTTCCTTAATCCTCCAGTCTTAAATTCCTTTCTTCGGGGTATTCAGGGGCTGTCCCCTGAGTTAGTCCATGCCTGCAAGCGGCATGGATTGGGATTGTGGCTGACACAATCCGATGCTCGCTATCTCTGTGGACAATGCCACAGAGCATTTTTCCTGTGCAGCGGTATTCTTAACGCCTGTCTTACCCTCCGAAAAGAAAATCCTATGTCCCTGCACCTCCGTTCTGGATTTGATTTCTCTTGACTTTTGGATAAATGAAAAAGCCGCCACACCGCACCACGAATGACAGGAGTGTTTTCTCCTGCTCGGATTCGCAATGCTATGTAACGGCTTTGAAATTCAAAACCATGCTGCCATACACCAGCCGAAAAGGGCAGCATAAATTCGGCAGCGGTCAGCCTTGTCCATTGGCTGACATTCCGTTCTTCCATCTATGTGCTATTTCATTTTCAATCTTCCAATTCCCTCACGGGTATTTCAGAATATCATAGCGGCTGTACCCATGTCAAGATTTTGGGCAAACTTTTTAGTATTCCCTGTGGACAGGAATTTTATACATCAATTTTATAATTTGGCGGGGGAATTTTATCCCCCACCCAATAGCCCGTCAAAAAGCTGTCTTTATTAGTTGGTTATAAAATCTTCCGCAACTTTTTCCGCAGATGGTCTAATCGTGCATAAATAGCCCCTGTTGTCAATCCAACAAGCGGTGCAATTTCCTTTGTGGAATAGCCCTGCATTTTCAGCAGGATGATTTGCAGGGTACGCCTGTCCACCGTAAGCAATGCCCGATACAGAGTTTCGTCCTCAATCTCATCCAGTAAATCAGCAACGGTCTTTACCTCGGCATTCCGCTCCCTGTCTGCCATTCCCTCAAGGTATTCGCCAAAGTCGCTTGTCCAATGGTAAAACCGCCTGTTGGAATTGAAGTCTGCCCTGTCGTCTGTGCGGATTTGTTCAATGGTGGTTTCATCAACTCCATGCTCCCGTAATATTTTTTCCTCGGCTTCTTTCCAGATAAGCCATTTCCTGTTCTCCCGTCCGTTGTTGTATGCCATTCTTTTTTCCTCCAATCTGAAATTTTTGAAAATGCTAAAAACCAGATTGGATAGGAGGCGAACGGCAGCCAACAGCAGAAACAGCCCTGCGGCACATTCCGATAAAAAACGACAAAAGAAAAACCGCAAAGG
>BLMD01000201.1 GCA_011959925.1 Lachnospiraceae bacterium | reverse complement strand
CCCGGAATCTCCTTATACCCCGTATAAAGAGATTCCGAGGAGCTATAGTCTTTTAAATTCTATTTCGGCTGGACCTTACAATTGATATTATTATAACGTGGTAATGCTGAAATGATAAATAAGGTCTGAGAAAGTCTACAAAAATCCGTAATTTGTAATCAGTAACTTTTTGTAGTAGAAAGGTTGAGTATTCTGGTAATCGGAGTATAATATAATCAAGGTGAAGATATAAAGGATTAAAAAATTTTAAAACCAAAATGGTCGAGCCAAAAAATACAGATTTATCACTTTTAAAGGCGCTGTATTGAGATCCAGTATCGTTGGATAATGCCGTCTTTGCTTAATCCTGCCGTATCAGTGATCTCATTTTCCAGCACACCGCCGTTTTTATCTTTTTTATCGACAGTCCTTGGTAGAAATGGTTATTGCTCGACTTAGGGCATTGACACGGCAATAGCATCGCCGATTGCTATCCGGTCCAGAGGGTAGAAATGGTTATTGCTCAACCGAGGGCATTGACACCTAAAAGAAATAAGATTAAAATTTCGATGATGAGCTGTAGAAATGCTAATTGCTCAACCAATGGCATTGACACCATTCTAGTCACCACCCTCACCCGTGCCATCATCCCGTAGAAATGATAATCCCCCAACTAAGGGCATTAACACGCTCCTACAATCATTTCACAGCGGACTGCAACTATGACCGAAGACATGCATCTGACACAGATAACGAATACCGAATCCCCAATTAATTACACAACACGTCACCATTACACCTAAAACATAAAAATATCCCTTCCCCTTATAAACACAACAAAAAAGCCGTGAAGATTTCGTCATTACAAAATCCTCACAGCTTCTTTCCCATGCAATCTATTTTATAAAGGCTTTAAGTCTTTCATTCACTAAGATAAACCTTATCAAATTCATCCTTCGCCACAAAGTTAAAATCCGCTTCCACGATCTCACCCCCTGCATCATACTCCAATTCATAGAATACAATCACCGCATCCCTCGCCGCAGTCAGCATATCTCCCCACAGCGGAGCACGGAAACAGGCGTCCTCATTTTCCTCATTGATCACCAGACCCTTATGCTCTATCAGGAAACGAATCTCCGGGCATATCCCATCTTCCAGACACCAGGCATTCAGCCATTTCGGAATCTGCTCATAATCATCTCCATCCACATGCCGGTGGTTCTTCTTGAAAAATTCCCGGGTATTGGGATACGGCGCTCCGGATGAATCCAACTTGACATAATCCCCGGATTCTGCCAGCTCTCCCTTTTCAGCCTCCTGTGAAAATACCCTCCAATGCCCGGCATCCACCTGTCTTATCTTCCCCTCTCCTATAAGCCGTTCTATCATCGGATGATCCTCTCCAAGGCAGTACGCCTTTATCATCTTTCCTTCCCTTTTCCTAACCTGTCTCATAATTCCATCTCCTTCACTATTTTCATCATAACTGACTTTTCTTTCCTTCCATTATACCGTCACCATTACATTAACAATATCATAGCATAACCTCTCTTCCCTTAACAAGATACATCTGCCTCATGAAGAACATTTCATTTACACTTAACCTCATAATCCGCCCGTCATAAAACTAAATCCTCATTCCTCATCGGAACACCCCTCGTATCAGACAGAACAATACGTATACGATGAGTATCAACGGCATAACAGCGTTGAACAATGCCATCGCCTGATCAGCCAATGCAGTCGTAATAAAATCCCAATATTTTACACAGCTGATCAATACCAATATTCCGAAAACCGCCGTCCACCCAATCAGAAATCTTTTAACGATGTCCCAGGCGCTCATAATTGAATATCCCATCTTTCCTCTCCTCCTATTCTTTCCTATCCTGACAAATGCTTCCCGCGCTTTTTATCTTCGCCCTCCTACCACCCCCAGAAACTTCTGTGCCTCTGCCTGCTGAATCTTCCTGCCATTATCATAATCCCGATGATCACTGCCAGAACCGGCAGTCCCATAGACAACAGATTCACAATCCCGACGGCAATCTTTGCCGTAACCTTGTCAAAATCAACAATGATATAAATTACCGCAATCAATGATATGACACTTAACGCAATCGTCAAAATCTGATTCCCCGAATAATCTCCAAACCGCCTCCCCCTGTAACAATCTGATTCAAATATATTTCCCGAACGTCTCATGCCTGCCTCCTTCCTTTCCTGAATAACCTGTATCTACTTCTCTCATCAGTCCCTTCCGCCCTTCTCATCCCCTTTCTGCTTTCCTGATACAACATTTATTCCACTTGCAGAAATTTTATTTTTCTGCTCAAAATCCTTTCCCTCAGACAGACTATTCCAAAACAGTTTTCCGCAGATCAGACAGCTTTTGAGGCGGACTATCCTGCAAAGCGGGGCTTACGGATTGCGGAAATGAGTTTCCAGACAGCCGGCAGGAGAAGAACTCGCTCACCGGAACCAGGTAGATCTCGCAGCTATTCGTCGTCTTCACCGCCATATGATCCGAAGAACAGCCAAAAAACCCCCTCACCGGATACAGATCCTCCGCTCTTATCTTCAATCTTTCTTCCGTACCGATGTGCCAGTGCATATCCCTCTCTAATGTGAAGAATACAGCCGGCGGCCGTCCCTGTGAGCAGGTCGGATAATGATACTGATAGGTTCCGAACAGATCCCGTGAAATGTCTTCAAACGCTCCTGCTGCCGCATGTTGGAACAGACACACATTTCCAAAATCCAGCCTTACGCCATGGAGCATCTCTTTCACATTCTCCGACGACACAATCAGTTCGATCGTCCCCTGCCGTTTCATCTGCATAAGATAAGCCAGTAATTCATCTCCTTCCTCCGGAAATGACACTTCGTCCAGGATCACCCTGAGCCTGGGCGTCTGCATAAGGACCGCATACAGTTCCTCCTTCAGATAAGCGTTCAAAAGCCTCTGCCTGCTGCTGATCTGGTAGAACGCCATGACCGCGCCATCCTGATGACATCCAGTCTGAAAGCTGTATTTGGTGTCACTCTCCGGAAATGAAACATTCTCAAAGGTCTCTTCCATCCGCCAGACGATCCGTCTGAACATAATACCCGCCTCATGATTCCCCAGGATATTGTCCACAGTCACATTTGACATCCCCATCTGCACAGCAAACGAGGCGATCGCATCGTCATCTTCCTTCAATATTGCCGACAGCGCAGGCAGGCTGACCGGATACTTCGCCGCAACAATATCAATCACGGCAGAGGCATATAGAGACACCTTGTCCATGATCGCACCACAGCCCATCTCTTCTCCGGCGGCTGTCATCAGACGATTTATCTGCTGTGCGGACATTCCGTACATCGGATGATAATTCTTTGATGACGGGGCTGATATTTCCAACCGGTTTATGTAACCCTGCGACTGCCGGTCCTTAAGCGCTTCCAGAAGCTTTCGGCGTCCGGTCAGAAGGATCATCGGTAACCCGTCCCCTCTCGACGCATAATCACACACCATGTCTGCAAGCATACTGATATTCCCGGCGTTCCTCCCGGACATCAGCAGATGTCCTTCAATATTCCGAAAGAACATATGATAATCCACCCTTCCCGGCGATACTCCCCTGTCCATGTTCGCTCTGTTACATTCCTTCAATATCCTTCCATTTACTCCCATACTCTCATCCTCCATTTCTTTAAATTTTCCACAATACGACGCGGCGAAGCTTATGACGCGCCGGGCGGGGCGCAGTATCTGGGGAACCGGAAGAGAAAGGGCGCCTCTCCCGCAAGGACTACGGCCGCCTGCCCAAGCTCCAGTTCCATCAAATCCCACTCTTCCAACGTGTGCCCCGTATACTGGATATTGGCGCTTTCGTTCTGAGCAGAGAAGGAGATATTCTGGTAATTCTCTCCCAGACGTTCCACAAGAAACCGTCTGGTATGATAATCCGTAATCCTGAAAGCAAATATATTCTGAAACCCTGCCAGGATATTTCTTGCTCCTGCCTCGCCGTATAAATCCTCTATCGCGCTGATATTCTGTATTCCTGCCATCACCTTTACGCCCTGAGACCGTCCAAAAGACAGGCTGTCCGCCGCATACTTAAGCTTCGGGAGGAGCGCCCATTCATCCAACAGCAGATATACATTTTTCCTCGTATCCCCACGCCCTCCCAGCGCATTCTTCAACGCCTGGTCAATCAGAATCCCGTACATCGGTGCAAGTGCATTTCCCCGCTTCAGATCGTACTCGATGAACACCACCGTCCTCTTACTGCCGGTCAGGATATGCATCATAGAGAATTCCCTCGCCGGATCCGCCACAGCGAACGGGCCGATGAACATCTTGCGCAGGATCGCCCCGATATAAGAATTCACACCCTGCGTCTGCGTCCCTTTCCCGCTGATGTAACTGATACAGCTCTTGTAGTCTTCCATATAATCCTCCTCGAATACCGCTTTCAACTCT
>BLMD01000200.1 GCA_011959925.1 Lachnospiraceae bacterium | reverse complement strand
AATAAAATTCTGATGCAGAGAAATAAACTGCTGAAAGATATCTATACAAAACCAGAGTTAAAAGAGACTCTCTTTGCCTGGAATATTCAGCTTGCAGAGTATGGAAAAAAAATTATTCAAAGACGCAGGGAATTTGTAAGTCGATTAGATGAAATCGTGGCCGATATTCATGCAAAAATTTCCGGCGGAACAGAAACTGTAACGCTAACTTACGAACCAAATGTGAAAGAGGAAGATTTTGAACGCGAACTGGAACGTGTCAGAGAAAAAGAATTAAAATTGGGGCAGACCATGACAGGTCCGCACAGAGACGATCTCTCTTTTTTATCAAACGATATAGACATCCGTAAATTTGGTTCTCAGGGACAGCAGAGAACATTAGCGCTTTCTCTCAAACTTTCTGAGATTGAACTGGTAAAACAGATTACAAAAGAAACGCCGATTTTGCTTTTGGATGACGTGTTGTCGGAATTGGACAGCAAAAGGCAGAATTTTCTGCTGAACAATTTATGTGATACACAGACCATTATCACATGTACAGGATTAGATGAATTTATACGCAACCGATTTCATATCAATCGGGTGTTTGAAGTGAAGGATGGAACCGTTCACATGGGGTAGGAGGAATTACCATTTGGTATACCTCCATGCCATTCGGCAAGATAGGAGGAAATGCTTCCGAGCATACCTTTATGCCATTCGGCAAGATAGGAGGAAATATGAGTACTGAATATGGAGCAGATCAATTACAGATTTTAGAAGGACTGGAAGCAGTCAGAAAACGTCCCGGTATGTATATCGGGAGCACTTCATCCAGGGGACTTCATCATCTGGTATATGAGATTGTGGATAATTCTGTAGATGAAGCGTTGGCTGGATTTTGCAAAAATATTGAAGTAACCATAAATAAAGATGAATCAGTAACCGTAACGGATGACGGAAGAGGGATTCCGGTAGGAATCAATCAAAAATCAGGACTTACCGGAGTGGAAGTCGTTTTTACGATACTTCATGCCGGGGGTAAATTCGGAGGAGGAGGCTATAAGGTATCCGGCGGTCTGCACGGCGTCGGAGCATCTGTTGTAAACGCTCTTTCGAACTGGCTGGAAGTGGAAATCTGCAGTGAAGGGAAAATATATAAACAGCGTTTTGAACGCGGAAAGACCATATATCCGTTAAAAGTTGTGGGAGAATGCCCTTTGGAACAAAACGGTACAAAAGTTGTATTTCTTCCGGATGATACGATTTTTGAAGAGACGATTTTTGATTATGAAATATTAAAGCAAAGGCTTCGGGAGACTGCTTTTCTGACAAAAAATTTAAGGATTATATTAAAAGATGAGAGAGTGGAACCTGCAGTAGAAAAAGAATTTCATTATGCTGGAGGGATCAAAGAGTTCGTCACTTACTTAAATAAAAGCAAAGAACCTCTTTATCAGGATATTGTTTATTGTGAAGGACAGAAAGACGGCGTATACGTGGAAGTTGCCATGCAGCATAATGACTCGTTTAATGATGCCACCTATAGTTTTGTCAATAATATCATTACGCCGGAAGGCGGCACGCATCTTGCCGGTTTTCGTAATGCTCTGACGAAGACGTTTAACCAGTACGCAAAAGCAAACAAAATTGTAAAAGAAAGCGATTCGGGGCTTTCAGGGGAAGATATCCGGGAAGGATTGACTGCAATTATCAGTATCAAAGTATCCGAACCGCAGTTTGAAGGACAGACGAAGCAGAAGCTGGGAAACAGCGAAGCGAGAGGCGCCGTGGATTCTATTGTAAGTGAACAGCTGACGTATTTTTTGGAGCAGAATCCTGCCATTGCAAAGGCAATCTGCGAAAAATCCCTGCTGGCACAGCGTGCAAGAGAAGCAGCAAGAAAAGCAAGGGATCTGACTAGAAGGAAAACGGCTCTGGAGGGAATGTCTCTTCCCGGAAAGCTGGCGGATTGTTCCGATAAGGATCCGAAAAACTGTGAAATTTATATCGTGGAGGGAGATTCTGCGGGAGGTTCTGCCAAAACGGCAAGAAGCCGCTCCACACAGGCAATTCTTCCGCTTCGCGGTAAAATTTTAAATGTAGAAAAAGCACGATTGGATAAAATTTATGGAAATGCCGAAATCAAAGCCATGATTACCGCATTCGGTACAGGCATTCATGAAGATTTTGATATTTCAAAGTTAAGATATCACAAGATAATTATTATGACCGATGCCGATGTAGACGGCGCGCATATCAGTACGCTTTTATTAACGTTTATTTATCGGTTTATGCCGGAGCTGATCAAACAGGGATACGTGTATCTGGCGCAGCCGCCGCTCTACAAAATCGAAAAAAATAAAAAGATATGGTATGCTTACAGCGACGAAGAGCTGAATCGTATTTTAGTTGAAATCGGCAGAGACAATAATAATAAAATTCAGCGCTATAAAGGGCTAGGGGAAATGGATGCCGAGCAGCTTTGGGATACGACGATGGATCCGGAAAAAAGGATCTTGCGGAGGGTGACATTAGACGAAGAGGCGGCTTCTGAAATTGATGTGACGTTTACGACGCTGATGGGTGATAAGGTAGAGCCGAGACGAGAATTTATTGAAACAAATGCAAAATACGTTCAAAATCTGGACGTATAGGAGGAATAAAAAATAAATGGATGATAAGATTTTTGATCAGGTTCACGATGTAGACTTAAAGAAGACGATGGAGACGTCCTATATCGACTATGCGATGAGCGTTATTGCTTCCCGGGCGCTTCCGGATGTCAGAGACGGATTAAAACCTGTACAGAGAAGGGTTTTATATTCCATGATAGAATTGAACAACGGACCGGATAAGCCGCACAGAAAATGTGCCCGTATTGTCGGCGATACCATGGGTAAATATCATCCGCATGGAGACAGTTCCATTTACGGGGCTCTTGTCAACATGGCGCAGGAATGGTCTACCCGTTATCCGCTGGTGGACGGTCATGGAAATTTTGGTTCCGTAGACGGCGACGGCGCTGCAGCCATGCGTTATACGGAAGCAAGGCTGAGTAAGATTTCCATGGAAATGCTTGCCGATATCGGCAAAAATACCGTAGATTTTATGCCGAACTTTGACGAGACAGAAAAAGAGCCCGTAGTGCTCCCCTCCAGATATCCCAATCTTTTGGTGAACGGAACATCCGGAATCGCCGTCGGCATGGCGACGAATATTCCGCCTCATAATTTGAAAGAAGTCATTGCCGCAGTTGTAAAAATCATAGACAATCAGGTGTCAGAGGACAGGGAAACCGAGTTAGAAGAAATTTTAAAAATCGTCAAGGGACCTGATTTTCCCACAGGAGGTACAATACTCGGAACATCCGGGATCGAACAGGCATATCGGACCGGAAGAGGAAAGATTCGTGTGCGTGCAGTAACCGATATCGAACCGATGCCAAACGGAAAAAGCCGTATTGTGGTAACCGAACTTCCGTTTATGGTAAATAAAGCGCGTCTGATTGAGAAAATGGCGGATCTTGTCCGAGATAAAAAAATAGACGGGATCACAGATTTAAGAGACGAGTCAAATCGTCAGGGAATGAGAATCTGTATTGAATTAAGACGTGATGTCAGCGCAAAAGTGGTGCTCAATCAATTATTTAAACATACACAGCTTCAGGATACGTTCGGTGTGATTATGATCGCGCTAGTCAATAACGAACCGAAAGTTTTGAATCTGCACCAAATGCTGGATTATTATCTTGCGCATCAAAAAGAGGTGGTAACTAGAAGGACCCGGTATGATCTGAACAAAGCGCAGGAGAGAGCACATATTTTGGAAGGTCTTTTGATTGCTCTTGATCATATCGATGAAGTGATTTCCATTATACGGAGCAGCCGTACGACAAACGAAGCAAAGCAAAGGCTGATGGAGCGTTTTCATCTGACGGACGTACAGGCGCAGGCAATTGTAGATATGCGTCTGCGTGCGCTTACCGGCTTAGAGAGAGAAAAGCTTGAAAACGAATATGCAGAACTGATGGAAAAAATTGCAGAATTAAAAGCAATTTTAGCAGACGAGAAGAAGCTTTTGGGCGTGATCAGGGAAGAAATCATGCTGATTTCCGAAAAATACGGGGACGAGCGGAGGACTTCAATCGGTTTTGACGAGTATGATATTTCGATGGAAGATATGATTCCAAAGACGAATACAGTCATCTGTATGACAAAACTCGGTTATATCAAGCGTATGAGTGTGGATAACTTCAGAAGCCAGCACAGGGGAGGAAGAGGCATCAAAGGAATGGAAACGATCGAGGACGACTATATCGAAGAGCTTTTGATGACGACAACGCATCATTATCTGATGTTCTTTACCAATGACGGGAAAGTGTATCGAATGAAAGCTTATGAAATTCCGGAGACTTCGCGGACTGCCAGAGGAACGGCAATTATTAACCTGATGCAGCTGCAGCCAGGGGAAAAGATTACGGCAGTCATTCCGATCAGCGAGTATCAGGACGGAAATTACCTGTTTATGGCGACAAAAAAAGGAATTGTCAAAAAAACGCATATTCGGGAATATGCAAATATACGTAAGACCGGTCTCTCTGCGATCCATTTAAGAGAAGATGACGAGCTGATTGAAGTAAAGAAAACGGATAATACAAAAGACATTATTTTGGTGACAAAATATGGTCAATGTATCCGTTTCCATGAAACAGATGTCAGAAGCACCGGACGCAATTCTATGGGCGTGATCGGTATGAACCTGACAGACGGGGATGAAGTGATTGGAATGCAGATGGATACTCAGGGAGAGTATCTCTTGATTGCTTCGGAGAAAGGTCTTGGAAAACGGACGAGAATGGAAGAATTTTCTTCTCAGAACCGGGGAGGAAAGGGCGTAAAATGTTATAAAATCACCGATAAAACAGGTTATTTAATCGGTATCAAAGCGGTGAATGATGAAAATGAAATCATGATTATTACGACGGAAGGTATTATCATCCGTATGAAAGTGGAAGACATTTCTATTTTAGGCCGCGTGACGTCCGGCGTGAAGCTGATCAATATGGATGAAGATGTGACGATTGCCAGCATTGCAAAGGTCAGAGAAGATAAAAATTTAATGGAAGAAATAGATAAAGCGGAAGAAGAGATAACAGAATAAACAGACCGACGGAGTGAGGAAGGGGGCTTGTAATGGAAAAGCTCCCTTTCTGTTATGCAACAGGCAGCTTTCACAGGAACAGGAGGAATTTAAGGTATGATACGTACGATCGATACGGATCTTGTGATCCGGACAATAAAAGAAATGTGTATAGAGGCTAATTACAGCCTTTCTGAAGATATGAAGCAGTGTCTTAAGGAAGCACGGCAATCGGAACAATCGGAACTTGGAACAAAGATCTTAGACCAGTTAGCAGATAATCTTGAGATTGCAGAAGCAGAGATGATTCCAATCTGTCAGGATACCGGTATGGCAATTGTATTTATGGAAATCGGCCAGGATGTACACTTTGAAGGAAGTCCTATAGAAGACGCGGTCAATGAAGGAGTACGGAGGGGATATACTGAAGGTTATCTGCGCAAATCCGTTGTGTCCGATCCCATTCTGAGGGAAAATACAAAAGATAATACGCCGGCAATCATCCATTATTCGATCATACCGGGAGATCAGGTGAAGATTACCTTCGCTCCAAAGGGATTCGGAAGTGAAAATATGAGCCGTATTTTTATGTTAAAACCCTCTGACGGGATCGAAGGTATCAAACAGGCGGTTTTAAGTGCAGTTTCCGACGCGGGTCCGAATGCCTGTCCTCCCATGGCAGTCGGCGTGGGAATCGGCGGAGATTTTGAGAAGGCGGCTATTCTGGCAAAACGTGCATTGACAAGAGATGCAGGGGAACATTCCCCGATTCCTCATATATGCCGGCTGGAACTGGAGTTATTGGAAAAAATCAACCGGCTTGGCATAGGTCCCGGAGGGCTCGGAGGAAATGTAACGGCTCTTTCTGTCGGCATCCTTACGTATCCGACGCATATTGCCGGACTTCCTGTGGCGGTCAATATCTGCTGTCATGCAAACCGCCATGTTGTAAGAATGATATAATCAAAGAACAGTAACATTGTGGATAACAGCAGCGGAAACGGAGAATCTTATGGATAAATATATAAAAACACCGATTACAAATGAAATTACGGCAGATTTAAGCTGCGGGGATTATGTATATCTGTCAGGAAGTGTTTATGTGGCAAGGGATGCGGCGCATAAGCGTATGATGGAAGCTTTAGAACGGGGGGAAGAACTTCCGATTGAGATCAAAGATGCAACAATTTACTATATGGGGCCTTCTCCTGCCAGAGAAGGAAGACCGATCGGTTCCGCAGGTCCTACAACTGCAAGCCGGATGGATGCATATGCGCCTGTTCTATTAGATATGGGCTGTAAGGCCATGATCGGAAAAGGAAAAAGAAACAGGCAGGTCGTAGATGCCATGGTCAGAAACGGTGCGGTATATTTTGCGGCGGTCGGCGGCGCCGGAGCTCTTTTATCAAAATGTATTGTAAAATCGGAAACCGTCTGTTACGGAGATTTAGGAGCGGAAGCAATTTTAAAAATAGAAGTCAAAGATTTTCCCGCAGTTGTAGTTATTGACAGGAACGGAAATAATCTTTATGAACAGGTGAAAGAAAATTAAAGTTTTGTTCCTTTTAAGATAGAAGAAAACATGTTACAATATAAAGAATCATGCGATTTGATATAGGAGGAATTTCAGTGAAGATTATAAAACGGTCCGGAGAAGAAGTAGGTTTTGATATTACAAAAATTATAGCTGCCGTACATAAGGCAAATAAAGAAGTGGAACCGTCTGACCGACTGACGACGGAACAGATACAGGAAATTTCCCGCAAGGTAGAAGAAATCTGCAAGAAATCAATTCGTGCCATGAATGTAGAAGAAATTCAGGATGCGGTAGAGTATCAGATTATGCGGCAGGGAGCCTATCATGTCGCAAAAGCTTATATTACATATCGATATAAACGTCAGCTTGTACGTCAGTCCAATACGACGGATGCGCAGATTATGACAATCATTGAAAGCCAGAATGAGGAAGCAAAACAGGAAAATTCCAACAAGAATCCTCTTTTGGCATCTACGCAGAGAGATTATATGGCAGGAGAGGTCAGCAAAGACATTACAAAACGTTTTCTTCTTCCTCCGAAGGTATGGGAAGCACATGAAAACGGGTTGATTCATTTTCATGATGCAGATTATTTTGCACAGCATATTCATAACTGCTGTCTGGTCAATCTGGATGATATGCTGCAAAACGGAACCGTGATCAGCGAAACAAAGATTGATCGTCCGAATTCATTTTCGGTTGCCTGTACCGTAGCTTCACAGATTATCGCGCAGGTTGCATCCAGCCAATACGGCGGTCAGTCGATCAGCGCATATCATTTATCCAAATTTGTCTCAGCATCCAGAAAAAAATTTCGGAAAGAGGTATCGGAAGAATTTTTGGCTGCGAATATAAAAGCGGATGATGATCAGATCAATCGCGTAGCAGAAGAACGCGTGCAGAAGGATATTGATAAAGGCGTGCAGACGATCCAGTATCAGGTGGTTACGTTAATGACGACAAACGGACAGGCGCCTTTTATTACGGTGTTTATGTATTTAGACGAAGCGCCGGAAGGACAGGATCGATCAGATCTTGCCATGGTGATTCGTTCTATTTTAAAGCAGAGAATACTCGGCGTAAAAAACGAAAAAGGTATTTATGTCACGCCGGCGTTCCCGAAACTGATTTATGTTCTGGACGAAGATAATATCACAGAGGACAGCCCGTTTTGGGATTTAACGGTTTTGGCGGCAGAATGTACGGCAAAACGAATGGTTCCGGATTATATTTCCGCAAAAGTGATGAAAGAACTAAAACAGGGAAATGTATATACCTGTATGGGCTGTCGCTCGTTTTTAACGGTATATAAAGACGAAAGCGATCAGTTTCAATTTTACGGGAGGTTTAATCAGGGAGTCTGTACGATCAATTTAGTTGATATTGCATGTTCGTCACAGGGAGATTTTGACAGTTTTTGGAAAATTTTTGACGAAAGGCTGGAGTTATGTTATTTGGCTTTGATGGCAAGGCATAATCGTCTGTTGGGAACGAAATCCGATATTGCGCCGATTTTATGGCAGAACGGGGCGCTTGCCCGTCTGGAAAAAGGCAAAACGATCGATCCGCTTTTGAAAAACGGTTATTCAACTATTTCGTTGGGATATGCCGGTCTTTGCGAATGCGTCCATTATATGACGGGAAAGAACCATACAGATCCCTCTGCAACTCCGTTTGCCTTAGAAGTGATGCAGCATCTCAACGATGCCTGTGCAAAGTGGAAAGAAAAAGAACAGATTGACTTCTCCGTGTACGGTACGCCATTGGAATCAACAACATATAAATTTGCAAAACAACTGCAGAAAAGATTCGGTATCATAAAAGGGGTTACGGATAAAAATTATATTACAAATTCCTATCACGTTCATGTAACCGAAGAGATCGACGCATTTGAAAAATTAAAGTTTGAGGCAGGATTTCAAAAGCTCTCTCCCGGCGGAGCGATCAGTTATGTGGAAGTTCCGGATATGAAAGACAACCTGCCGGCTGTTTTGGCTGTGATGAAGCACATCTATGAGAATATTATGTATGCGGAATTGAATACGAAAAGCGATTACTGCAGCAGATGCGGATACGACGGAGAAATCTTAATTATTACGGACGAACACGGCAAGCTGGCATGGGAATGTCCGGCCTGCGGCAACCGGGATCAGAATACCATGAGCGTTGCAAGACGTACCTGCGGTTATATCGGAACGCAGTATTGGAATCAGGGCAGAACCCAGGAAATAAAGGAACGTGTGCTTCATTTATAAAAATCTTTATCTCTGTGGCGTGAAATGCTATAATAAGAATGCTTTTATGAAATAACGATAGCATTTTTGAATGAATTCCATAAGGGAGGAATTATGAAACAGAATTTGAAATTAAAAGGCAGATTGAAGAACTATCTTTATCTGCCGATGTATATCAATATTTTCTTAATTCTTTTAAACATATTGATTTATTTTGAAGATAAAAGAGCAGGAATGATTCTGACAGGGTTTATCTTTTTGTATTCTGTCTGCGTATTTGTATTTTATATCCGAAACAAACCCGCATTGACAAAAGAGATGATTCATTTTGCCACACAGTATGCAACCATACAAAAGAAGCTTTTAGACGACTTTGACGTGCCTTATGCACTGCTGGATCTGGATGGAAGGATTCTATGGGTCAATAAGAAATTTGTAGCTCTGACCGGAAAAGACAAGGGATATCATAAATCCATTTTCAGTATTTTTCCGATGATTTCCAAAGAAGAACTTCAAAAAGGAGAAAAAGCAGACATCAGCATAGGCTGGGAAGATAAGATTTTCAGAGCGGAACTGACTCGTATATCATTTGAACATGAAATGGATGACGGAAGTATCGTAGAAGTTAAGGAAAATGACCGTTTGATTGCGTTGTACCTTTATGATGAAACGAAGCTGAATGAATATATGAAGGCGAATCAGGAACAGAAGCTGGTGGCGGCGCTCGTATATATTGATAATTATGACGAAGCGCTGGAGAGTATCGAAGATGTAAAACGTTCTCTTCTGGCGGCATTGATCGATCGAAAAGTAAACGCATATTTTTCCAAAGTAGACGCTCTGGTAAGAAAAACGGAAAAAGATAAATATTTCGTCGTGTTTAAATACAAGTATTTAAACGTACTGGAAGAAGATAAATTTAAGCTGATGGAAGAAGTAAAAAGCGTAAAAGTGGGAAATGAGATGGCGGTTACTCTCAGTATCGGTATCGGCATTCATGGAGACAGTTACAATACTAACTATGAGTATTCCCGCATGGCAATCGATTTGGCATTGGGACGCGGCGGCGATCAGGTCGTCGTAAGAAAGGGAGAAGAAGTCTACTATTACGGAGGAAAATCTAAAACAGTAGAAAAGAATACCCGGGTGAAAGCAAGAATTAAGGCGCATGCGCTGCGTGAAACATTGGAGAGCCGTCAAAATGTAATCATTATGGGGCACAATATCAGCGACGTAGATTCCTTTGGCGCGGCAATCGGCGTATACTGCGCGGCAAAAGTGTTAAATAAAAAGGCGCAGATCGTTTTAAATGAAGTAACGTCTTCGCTTCGACCGCTGAAGGAATGTTTCAGTCCGGAAAAGGGATATCCGGAAGATTTATTTATCAACAGTGAGCGGGCAATGGAACTGATCACCCGGAATACGCTTGTTATGGTTGTAGACACCAATCGTCCGAATTATACGGAATGTCCGCAATTGTTAAACAGGGGAAATGCAGTCGTCGTATTTGATCATCACAGACAGGGAAATGAAGTGATACAAAATCCGATTTTATCTTATATAGAGCCATACGCCTCTTCCACCTGTGAGATGATTGCAGAAGTATTGCAGTATTTTACGGAAAATATTAAACTGGAGCCGAGTGAAGCAGATTGCATTTATGCGGGTATTTTGATTGATACAAATAACTTTATGACAAAAACAGGCGTACGTACCTTTGAAGCAGCCGCTTATTTAAGGAGATGTGGAGCCGAAGTGACAAGGGTAAGAAAGCTTTTGAGAAATGATATGAATTCTTATAAAGCAAGAGCCGAAGTAGTACGTCATGCGGAAGTCTATAAAGGAGCGTTTGCTATTTCCGTCTGTCCGGGCAAGATGGAAAGTCCTACGATCGTAGGTGCACAGGCAGCGGATGAACTTTTAAATATTATCGGTATCAAAGCTTCTTTTGTACTGACAGAATATCAAAGTAAAATATTTATCAGTTCCAGATCAATCGACGAGATCAATGTGCAGTTGATTATGGAACGGTTAGGCGGAGGCGGACATTTGAATGTGGCGGGCGCACAGTTGGTAAATTGTACGCTTTCCGAGGCGAAACGTTCTCTGCAGAATACAATTGATGAAATGATTGAGGAAGGAGAAATAGATATATGAAAGTAATCTTATTACAGGATGTAAAATCAGTAGGGAAAAAGGGAGAAATCGTAAATGCCAACGATGCATATGCGAGGAATGTTCTGTTTGCCAAAAAACTGGCGGTAGAAGCCAACAATAAAAATCTGAATGATTTAAAGCTGCAGAACCAGCATAAAGAAAAAGTAGAAGAAGAAAATCTGCAGGCAGCAAAGGAACTTGCCAAGAAACTGGAAGATTTAAAAGTAGAAGTCAAGATTAAGACTGGAGAAGGGGGCAGAACTTTCGGCTCCGTTTCCACAAAAGAAATTGCGGCGGCAGTAAAAACACAGCTGGATCTGGAAATCGACAAGAAAAAAATGCAGTTGTCGGAACCGATCAAAAGTCTTGGAATGCATGAAATATCTCTTCGTCTTCATTCTAAGGTAACCGGAATTTTAAGGGTACATGTTAGTGCAGAATAAAAGATAAGGGAGAATACCTTCATGGAAGAAGTTCTGATTAAACGGATCATGCCCAATAGCTTAGAGGCAGAGCAGTCTGTCATAGGTTCTATGATCATGGACAAAGAAGCCATTGTCATCGCGATAGAAATGCTTTTGCAGGAAGATTTTTATTATCAGCAGTACGGGCTTTTGTTTCAGTCTATGGTAGAACTTTACAATGCCGGAGAACCGGTAGATCTTGTTACGCTGCAGGCAAAGTTAAAAGCTATGAATGTGCCGGAAGAAATCAGCAGTCTTGAGTTTGTCAGGGACTTGATTACTGCCGTGCCTACTTCTGCAAATGTAAAATCTTATGCACAGATTGTAAAAGATAAGTCCGTATTACGTGCGTTGATCCGTGTCACGGAGGACATCGAAAATAAATGTTATTCCGGTCAAGGAGAACTGGAGGATATTCTTGCAGATACCGAAAAAAATATATTTCATCTTCTGCAGAACCGGGGAGTCAGAGAATTTGTTCCTATCAAGGAAATTGTGCTGAATGCTTTGGAAAAGATTGAGCAGGCGTCAAAAACTCAGGGAAACGTTACGGGAATCCCTACCGGATTTATGGATTTAGACTATAAGATGTCTGGCCTGCAGAATTCGGATTTTATTCTGGTTGCGGCAAGGCCTTCTATGGGAAAAACTGCGTTAGTATTGAATATTGCTCAATATGTTGCATTTCATGAGAATTTAGCAACGGCGATTTTCAGTCTGGAAATGTCAAAAGAACAGCTGGTCAACCGTCTGTTTTCCTTAGAGTCAAGAGTAGATGCCCAGATTCTGCGTTCCGGTAATCTAAATGATTCGGATTGGGAAAAACTCATTGAAGGAGCAGATGTAATCGGAAAATCCCATTTGATTATTGACGATACGCCAGGAATCTCAATATCCGAATTAAGAAGTAAATGCAGGAAATATAAATTGGAACACGATCTGAAATTGATTATAATTGATTATCTGCAGCTTATGACAGGCAGCGGGAGAACTGATTCCAGGCAGCAGGAGATTTCGGATATTTCAAGATCGTTAAAAGGACTGGCAAGAGAATTAAATGTTCCTGTCATCGCCCTTTCTCAGTTAAGCCGTGCCGTAGAGCAGCGTCCGGATCACAGACCGATGCTTTCCGATTTGAGGGAATCCGGTGCAATCGAGCAGGATGCAGACGTTGTGATGTTTATTTATCGGGACGATTACTATAACAAAGATACGGATATGAAAAATATTGCGGAAATTATTATTGCAAAACAGAGAAACGGTCCGATCGGAACGGTAAACCTGGTATGGCTGCCGCAGTATACAAAGTTTGCAAATATGGAAAAATAATGCCGTCGAATCTTCACGACCAAAATTCGTTGCGAATTGTTCTATTCTCTTCTATAATGAATACAGAGGAAGGAGGCAGTTCATTTGGACAAGCTACGTTATATGATTTCGGATGCCGCCGGTCTGGTGAATGTGGAAGCACATGTACTTCGTTATTGGGAAGAAGAGCTGCAGCTTAATATTCCACGCAACGAAATGGGGCATCGCTATTATACCAAAGAGAACATACAGCAATTCCTTAAGATAAAAGAACTGAAAGAACAGGGATACCAGTTAAAAGCAATCAAGATGGTGATCCACAACGGGAAGAATCCGGAAGAAGCGGCGGCTTTGACAAACGCAAACGCCGCATTAGCGGAACGAAGCGTGCCAAATCAGCCGACAGCCGTCAAGCAGACTGTAAGTTATACTTCTGCGGAAGAAAAGATGGCGCAGTTTCGGATCTTAATGAGCGGAATCGTAAAAGAAGCTTTAGCGGATAATAATCAGGATTTAAGCAAAGAAATCGGCGAAAATGTAGGCGACCGTGTACTAAAAGAGATGAATTATTTGATGCGTGAGCAGGATGAGCAGGAAGAAGAACGTTTCCGAAAACTGGATGCGGCGATTCGGGAATTGAATGTGAAAAAGCTGAAAAGCGGCGCAAAGAAAAAAGAACCGCATCGTTTATTTGCAAAAAAAGAAGTGACTACATAAAGAAAAAGAAAAAACTGTGTACACAGGTCAAAATAACCGGTACACAGTTTTTTTAAGTTCTCTGACTCTTCTTAGCCCTGTTCGATTGCTCCTGTAGGACAAGCGCCTGCACAAGTACCGCAGTCTACGCATGAGCCCGGATCGATTTCATACTTTCCGTCGCCAGAAGAAATAGCTCCTACCGGACATTCACCTTCGCAGGTTCCACAGTTAACGCAAGAATCTGTAATAACGTATGCCATTGGTAAAATCCTCCTTATGTAATGCAATTATTAAGCCGTTATCAGCTTACGGATATTTTAATACAAAAGAATAGGGAATACAAGTAGTAATCAGGTTTTTTTCAAAGAACATGGAAACCTGGAAGAAACAATTGCAAAAACAGTCAATTGGTATTATAATAACCAAGTCAGAAACTATGAATGGATCGCCGAAAACGGCAGATACTGATCCGGATAAAGGAGGAATTTCTATGGCACAGGTTACAAAATCTACTATGATCGGAGAATTACTTCAGATCGATGCAAACATTGCACCCGTTCTTTTAAACATTGGGATGCATTGTCTTGGATGTCCGTCTTCTCAGATGGAAACGATCGAAGAAGCCGCTATGGTTCATGGAATTGAGCCGGATGCTCTGGTAGAAGAAATTAATACATTTTTAGCAAAAGATCTTGCTGAATAAGAAAAAGTCGTGAAACAAATATGGATTGTTTCACGGCTTTTTTAGAATTTTTATAAAAGAGAGAAAGTCTGCAGTGCATTGTGTCTGCAGATAATTTTGTGATGTTCTGTAAAATAGGCCTCAGAAGAAGGAGTAACAACTCCCTGATTTGCATATTCTGCCAGAATATTGCAGACTTTATTAAATACTTCCGGAGACATATTGCTTTTGTGCATAATCAGATAATAAAGCATTTTTCCTTCATCTTTAAATAGAGTATTGTCTCCTTCATAAAACCCTTTTAAAATATGTGCAAGTCTCTGGATCTCTGCAAGGTTATGGAAAATAAACAGCTTCGTTAAATCAATGGGAACATTGACATTATCTTCTTTTACAGAAGCTTTTGTAGAATTTGTACCGACGGAATGGTCGATCGTGCTGCTTATGTCGGAATTTGATGTCTTCTCTTCGGAAATCTTGCGGAAAAGACCCAAAATATCATCTGCGCTTTCGGAAAATATATCTTTGGTATTCGATTCGGAATAGTCATCGTATCCTTCTGGCATATCTGAAAACTTAGAAAAACGAGTATCTAATTCTTCCGGATATTCGACTTTGGTAATAATCAAAATCACGGATTCTGTTGAGATAGGAATGGCTTCTATCATAAGAGGAATATCACCCGTTTCAAAGCCGAATTCATAACTTGCCTGTTGCATCATATCATGAAAAAGCATCTTTGCCTTTTCCGTGCCGTATGCCAGTTCACTTAATTTCAGGTGGCGGTTCGCAAGATCCTGTTGTGTTAAAGTACATCTGATTTGGTTATCATTTACTTTTTCAATTTTCATTCTTTCACTTCCTTATCGGGAAAATTAGGTAAACCTATCTTATTATAATCAAATACCTATAGTCTGTAAAGTATAATTTGTTATAAAAGATTTATAAACTAACTAAAATAAAAAGAAAACCTATTGATTATACTTGTATATTATGCTATATAATACATCAAGAGATGCTTTTTCCGATAAAACAGGAAGGAGCGATAGAAAAATTCAAGAAATACTATTGTTTGGCAGATACCTGATTCTTTCAGAACTTGGAAGAGGAAGCGGCAGTAAAGTGTATCTTGCCAGGCATCAAACACTAGGTGAATATCGGGCAGTCAAACAAATCTCAAAAAAGTCCGATTTTGCCTGGAAAGTTCGGGAAGCAAGGATCCTGAACCGTCTGAACCATCCCAAAGTTCCAAAACTATATGATATGGAAGAAGATGAAGATTCCTATTATATGATAGAGGAATATATTGAGGGTGAATCTTTAGAAGCGTTGCTGCTTCGATCATCATGTATTACCCCGGATTTTATTTACCAGACAATTAAAGAAACTGCGTCCATACTTAATGATATGCACCATTTAAAACCGAATCCACTGATTTACCAGGATTTGAAAGCCGAGCATATTATCATAGGATTTAAGGGCGTTCGACTGATTGATTTTGGTATTTCAGTGTTTTTAGGAGAACCGGGGAATAAATTTCAAAATTATGGAACTCCGCAGTATTGTGCGCCGGAAAAATCAGACAAAGCAAATATCGATATTCGGACAGATATCTATAGTATCGGTAAATTGCTGGAGGATTTGATCTGTGCCGAAGAAAGCGGCGTATCCAGATCTCTTTTGCATATTGCAAAGAAAGCTTCCAATTTCGATCCGAAACAACGTTATGAAACCATGGAAGCATTTCAGGATACACTTGCAGAGCATATGCAGTCAAAGAACCATTCATATTATCAAAAGCATCTCTTAAAAAAAATAGTTGCTGCCGGCAGCCAGCCGCACATAGGAACGACGCATCTATCTCTTTCCTTTACGCAATATTTAAATCAGCAGAATATACGCGCGGTATACCGGGAAACCAATTCCAGCGATGATTTGCGAAAGATCATCCGAGAGGGTGGCTTTACGAAAGAAGGCGGACTTTACCGCAGAGGAAGTTTTTTCGGAATGCCAGCGTATGGCGAAGGCGTTGCAGTAAAGGTTCCGCAAAATGCTGTAGAAGTATTTGATTTCGGAACCGATTGGAAGAGAGCACTTTTGGAGGAAGCGGATATATTTTTATTTCTGACAGGGAGCAGGGCATGGGAAAGAGAATATGCCTCACAAGTCTATCATCAAGTAAAATATGCAAAAGGACTTGCTCTCATCACAAATTACGGAGATATGAAACAGGCAAAGCGGTATGCTTCCCTGTATCAGCAATGTGTATATTGTTTTCCGTTAGATAAAAATCCTTTTCTTATGACAAGGGAAAAAGAACGTCTGTTTCAAAGGCTGCTGAAAGAAAAAGGAGTACAAAATCAAAAGCATAGGAATTGCAGGAAGTATCCGTGGAAGCGGAGTCACTCACTTATCTGTAGCATTGGCAAATTATGCAGCAAGCGGGCTTGGTGAAAAAACCGCCTGTCTGGAGCTAAATGGCCATGGGGAACTCTCTCATTGGAAAGAATGTAATTGTAAAGGTTATTTTTCGGATTTCGGAGTTCACTACTATCCGGAATTTAAACAAGAGCAGATTCCGGTCTTTACGACTCGTAATTATCAAAAAGTTATCATGGATTTTGGAGATGCATATTGGAAGTTTCGGGAAGAATTGCTCCGATGCGATGTAAAGATATTTCTTTTGAATATAAATCCCTGGCAGGAGTTTGCAGTAAAGAAGATGCTGCATACGATAGCACATGAGAGCTGGGGAAGTATAGAGGCTGTATATTGTTCCAGAACAATGCAGAAATCAAAGAAAAGAAAAATAGAAAAGGAATTTGGAATAGAAATTGCAGAAATTCCTACCATTGCAGATCCAAGAAAGATTCCGGAAGAATTATTCCCCTATATGGATCTTATGCTGGGACAACTTGCCGCTGAAGCAAGAAAAAAGCCGCGGATACCTGGAAGGATACGATAGTTTTTCACAAAACGCAGTTGTGCATTCCGAAGGCAAGCGGGAACATGGCATATGGGCAATTATGGAAAACTGCGGCTATTGATCGAGCTGCAGAAAATTGAACAAAAAGGAATTGCGTTATGTCTGGAAGGGATACCAAGTAATTCTTCCGGAATCGCAGACGCAGTTTGCGTAAACGAAGAAAATGCGTATATGCGGGATTATATTTACGATCAGGGGGTGTTAACAGAGCTTCGGTTCGACAGGGTATGTTAAGAGCAGTTCCTTGTCAATGAAGCAGAATATTTTAATTTGTCACTATATTCATATGGGATTATTGCAAAGAATGCGTTCTGATTCAGGTTCCTCAATGCCGAGTTGGAATGTCAGATAAAAAGATAAAAGACAACATAAAAAGCCCTGTGCTAAAAATAGAAATCAGCACAGGGCTTACCTATATATTATCTTTTGTAAAAACAAAAAGAGATTAACCTACTAAGATCCAATCGCCAACCCATTGCATTTTAGTATAGTTATATAAACGTTTGTATGTTTTTCCATTTTCTGTTTTGAATCTCCAGCGGATATCATCTGCATGTGGCTGGATATCGGAAGCAGAAACGATCATAGCATTGTTAAAATAACTGATAGGGGCGGTTGTGATTAATAAAAGCAGTGCTAAAGAAAAGCACTTAGCCAGACGACTAATCTTCTTCATATTCTGTCACCTCCTCTCTGTCGTAAATTGGAATATCGTCCGGATAATATTCCAAAGATTTTTCTATTGCAATATATTTTCCGTTAAGGTATAGTTTGTATTTTTCATCGGATAGTTTTATAAAATAGCAATTTTCTTTATCTGGAGTGGTAATATTTGTTTGATTTTGAAGTCCATCATAACTTGCTTCAAATATATATAAAAACGAAAAAATAAACATAGTGATAAGAAAAGTATAGATTAAGTTTATTTTTGTTTTTGATAAAAGATGATGTTCACTCTCCATTAAAACCCTAAAACGATGATTTAAATCCGAATCCGCATTCTTGCAAAAAGCAATAGAACTTGTAAGCCTTATTGGAAATTTGGGAGAAATAAAATGTTTCGCAATAAAAAGAATACATTCAAGGTATTCTACTTTTTGTTTTGGAGATGTTGAAATAGAATTATCTACACGCATTTCCAGAAACACATCGAATTTTGAGCGCAAATAGATACAAAGTGGATTCCACCAGTATATAATACAGATCACATGAAAGGCATGTTTTAATAATAAATCGTGGTTTAAATAGTGACCTGTCTCATGTCGCAAAACATAATAAAGCTGTTTTTTATTTAAGATCAGATCTTCAGGGAGCAGTATGTAAGGATTTCTTAATCCATAAATAATGGGTGAAGAGATCAATGAAGAACTTCTCAATTTAATACGACTTGATTTTGGAAACTCGATCTGAATATCTTTCATAACCTGATGGGCAGGGTCAGATTCAGGAAGTTTATGTAAGCTATTTTCTAATTGTTTGGTGAAGCTTCGTTCTATCTTAACAGAGCGGATAGAAAACAATATAATTCCGATAACCCAAAATATCCCTAAAAATGTACATAAAGAAAATCGACCATCAAAAAAATAAGCATGCTGGAGATTACAAAGAATTTTAGAAATTGGTTCCGGAAAATAAATATTATGCGATAAGAATAAAAATTCAAAGGGCAACATCATACGAAGTATCGTCACAAAGACAACACTCCCTATGATGGGCAGCCCAAGTTTCAGCATCAGCTTTTGATTCTGGAATATGATAAAGAGTAACAGAATCATGAGATTCACAAATATGATTGACATATAAAAGGAAGAGAAAGAAAACCGTATCATAATTCTGCCTCCTTAGTAAAAATTATAATTTTTACTTATATTCGTCCAGCATGGACTGTAATTCATCAATATCTTTCCGAATCACATCAGAATTAGTCTCACATCCTAACAAAGCGGATACTAAAGTTTTTTTCGAAATGCGTTCCTGAATTTTCTGATATTCACAACTGAATTGTGATAGTGCAAAATCATCTGCAGAGATTGCAGGGGTATAGCAACGGCAAAGAACGGTACCGCTGTACACGATGTTATCAATTTTAATTAATTTTTCTTTTAAGAGCTTACGGATAACTGCCTGTACGGTATTGATCGTAAGATCCGGATTAACACCGGCAATCTGTGAAGCAGTCATAGGCTCTTCGCTCTGCCATAAAATGTTCATGATATCCATATCACGGCGCGTTAAATTATCAGGGATTTTTTGCAGCATAGGTATTACCTGCCTTTCTTATTTTATTAATTTCTAATTATATAACATTAAATGAAGTAATGCAAATATAACTATTGGTTACTTAGGGTAACAATGTTATAGTGTAATTATAATATACAGAAGTTTGGTTGTCAAACAAAAGATATGAATATTAAGTGAATTATTTATGAAAAAATTTCTTGTTTAGTGGGAAAAGGATTGTCGGATGATCAATTTTAAATAAGGCCTGATTGAAAAAATTTAAGAATATTCAAGGGAAAATTATTTCTTTTAAATGTAAAAAAAAGAATTTTATTATAATTGATGCATTAGAAATATTTACAAAAAATGGTTAATGTGATAAAATATTTTGTACAAAACTAATAAAAATAATTTTTATTTTAAGGGAGGTTTGGATAATATGACAAAAATGAAAAAAGCAGTGCTTTATTTATTCCTACTATTTTGTTTATGTATCGTTCCGGCATCGTTGGTTTCGGCAGGTGATGTGATAGAGAATAACAACAGCGGCATTCCGGATAAAAAGCTGTACCGTGCCATATTAAAAGAACTGGGCAAAAAACCAAACAAGAAATTTACCAAACAGGAAGCGGCCAAACTAAAGTTTTTGAATGCAAGTTATAAAGGTATCAAAAATCTTAAAGGCATAAAATATTTAAAACAGTTAAAGCAGCTTGATTTAGAAGCAAACGGATTAAAAAATTTAAAAGGCATTCAAAGCCTTACCAATCTAACAGAATTAAATATTTCCCGTAATTCGTTAAAAAATTTAAAACAGCTGAAAACGCTTAAGAAGTTAAAAATACTGGATGCCAGCGAAAATGAAATAAACAGCTTATCCGGAATAGAAAAGCTGAAAAAAATGGAATCTTTGTATCTGGAACGGAATCAAATCCGCAGCATAAAAGAATTAAAGAACCTGAAAGAGCTGAAAAGTATGAATATTTGGTTTAATCAGGTGGAAAACCTGAAAGGATTGGGAAACCAGAAGAAATTAGAAAGCTTATATTTGAATGGAAATAATCTTAAAAATATCAATGAATTGAAAAATTTAAAGAATCTGCGCACCCTTGATTTATCTAACAATGAGATTATCAGTTTAAAAGGGTTAAAAAACCAGAAGAAATTATACTTATTGAGACTGGACAGAAACCAATTGACCAGTATTTCGGAAGTTGCAAATCTGGTTAAACTAGAAGAACTGTATGTCAGTCAAAATAAGTTAACAAGCCTGCAGGGGGTGGAAAAGTTAAAAAAATTAACGCTGCTTCATGCAGACTCGAATCAGCTGCAAAATCTGGCATATGTTTCGTCGTTAAAAAAACTGCAAACACTGGCAGTCAATGATAACCAATTGACTGCAATTCCCGAGGCGGTAAATTTAACCAACTTAGAAAGTTTAGGCATAAGTTATAATAAAATAGCAAACTTTCCGAACCTGGCAGCAAACGCAAAATTAGAAACAATAGGATTCTGGTATAATCAAATCAGCGATGAAGAAGGTACGATCCGGAAAAAAATTCCCAAAAAATGTTTTACTTATGGAGATGAGTGGCTTGCGGAATGTCTTTCTAAGCAGAATATAGATTATTCGATCGATTTTATCGAACCTGCAAACATTGAGATGATCAATGGAAATACGACTAAAATTGCCGGACGCATCCATATGCCGGCAGAAAAGATGCAGATTACAATCGATGAAAATATGAATGATGACGATGATTTTACTTCATATATCTATGCAGATGTAGATGAAAACGGGTATTTCGTGTTTGATCATCTGGATCTGAAAAAATTCGGGGGTAGAAAATGTGAAATAAGCATAGGTATTTGTTTGGAATATGACAAAGAGCATGATTATTATATCGATTCCTCGATGCGGTGGTATCGAATCAAATAAAGGAAAATTAGATTTTGTTTATGAAAAGTAAGGTAATTTATAACTTCTCGGAATCTCAATGAATGAGATTCCAACCGAAGATTGACAAGTGAAT
>BLMD01000199.1 GCA_011959925.1 Lachnospiraceae bacterium | reverse complement strand
TATGACCCTCTGCTTGTAAGGCAGATGCTCTCCCAGCTGAGCTAAGATCCCATATTGGACAAGTCATCTCTGACCTGCCCTAGTATTATACAACCATTTTACAAAAAATGTCAAGCTTTTTTTGTTTTTTATTGAAAAATTTTTTACGGCGATTTTTACGATAAAATTAAGCAAGTGCTGCCGTAATAATTGCCATGGAATAAACCTCCGCAGCGTTGCATCCTCTGGAAAGATCGTTGACCGGTGCATTCAGCCCCAGCAGAATCGGTCCGTACGCCTCAAATCCTCCCAGGCGCTGCGCGATCTTATATCCGATATTGCCTGCGCTGATATCCGGGAAAATAAACGTATTGATATGACCTGCAATCTTGGATTCCGGACATTTTGTACGTGCCACACGCGGAGATACCGCCGCGTCAAACTGCATTTCTCCCTCCACCGCAAGATCCGGCGCTTTAATTCTGGTCTTCTCCGCGGCATTGCGCATACGGTCTACGTCTTCACCGGCTCCGGATCCAAACGTGGAATAACTCAAAAAGCCAATTTTGGGATCTACGCCGAAAATCTTAGCGCATTCCGCTGCTTCGATTGCAATTTCCACAAGCTCGTCCTCCGTCGGGCGAATATTGATCGCGCAGTCTGCCATTGCCAGAACTTCGTTATCGCCGGTAGCACGGGAACGTACTAAAATAAATACGGACGATACGATGTTGTTGCCCGGTTTTGTTTTGATCAGCTGTAATGCGGGACGGACCGTATCTGCCGTAGAATACGTCGCTCCGCCTAACAGGGCATCCGCCATTCCAAGCTTGATTAACATCGTTCCGAAATAGTTCGTCTGCAGCAGAGTGTTCTTTGCCTGTTCCATCGTCACGCCTTTGCTTTTACGCAGCTCGCAGAACATTTCTGCCATTTCATCCATACGGTCAAATTTCTTTGGATCAATAATTTCCGCCCCGCGGATATTATAGCCGCACTCTTCCGACGCCGCAAAAATTTCCTCTTCATCCCCCACCAGAATCGGACTTAAAAAGTTACTTGCAAGCAGACGGGATGCCGCTTCTAAAATACGGGCGTCCGTACCTTCCGTAAAAACGATTTTTTTCGGGTTCTTCTTTAACATCCCGATCAATTCCCCAAAACCAAGAACTGCCATTTTCCCATTCTCCTATCTATATCATATTTTGAATCTGTTGCTAAAAATATTGTATACACTTTTTTCCAAAAAAGCAAGGACTATTGTGCCAAAAGACGCTCCACCAGACGTACGCATTCCGCCGCATCTTTGGAATAGCCGTGCGCGCCGATTTCCTCTGCAAAACTTTCGGTTACGGCGGCGCCTCCGATGATAATCCGACTTGTACAGCCCTTCTTTTCTGCCAGTTCCACAACCTCTTTCATACGCATCATTGTCGTTGTCATAAGAGCGGAAAGTCCTATGATTTTCGCATGTTCCCTGACGGCAGTCTCTACGATCTGTTCCGCCGGTATATCTTTTCCGAGATCGATCACACGGTATCCGTAATTTTTCAGCATCAGCGCCACTAAATTTTTGCCGATATCATGGATATCACCCTCTACGGTAGCCACAACGACCGCATCTTTTTCTTCTCCGCCGCCCCCGCTCCCAAGCAGCGGCTCCAGATACGCAATGGCCTCCTGCATAGCGCCTGCCGAAGATATTAACTGCGGCAGGAAATACTCCTGGCGTTCAAACAATTCTCCGACCCGGTTGATCGCCGGGATCAGGCACCCGCTGATCAGCGCCTGCGGATCTTTTCCCTCTTGCACGGCGCGTTTCGCTTCCTCTGTAATCGTTCCTTTCTTTCCTTCCACCACGCAGTCAAATAAGCGTTTTTCTGCCGTATCGCTGTCCTTTGCGACTTCGGCCGGATTGCCGCAGGAAGCGGGCAGCGCCGCCTGAGAAGCCTGCCGTTCCTTTTTGCGGTTCGCCCGGTTGATATACCTTAGGTCCGCCCCCTGTTTGTTCATCAGCAGATCAGCCGCAAATGCCGCGTCCATCAGCGCGTCCTGTGCCGGATTTGCAATCGCCATCGTCAGCCCTCTTGTAATGGCAGCCGTTAAAAATGCCGTATTGATACAGCTCCTCTCCGGCAGGCCAAATGAGATATTGGATAACCCGCATATGGTTGCAAACCCGTTTTCCCTGCAGTACGCAATCGTATCCAGGCATTCTACCGCCGCATTGGGATTCGCTCCCACTGTCGCTGTCAGGGCGTCTACAATAATATCTTCTTTTGTCATGCCTGCATCAAACGCCGCTTTTGCAACCGCATCGATGATTCTGTGCTTTTCTTCCATGCCCTCGGGCAGACCGGCATCCGAAAGCGGCAGCAAAATAAACATGGCTCCATATTTTACAGCAATCGGAATCAGTTTTTCTATCTTTTCTTTTTCCATTGAAATGGAGTTGATCAATGCGCGCCCCGGATAAATCCGCAGCGCCTCTTCCATGATATCGACATGGCTCGTATCGATGCATAGAGGCAGGTCTACGGCAGACGTAACCTCGTAAACGGCATCCAGCATCATGCGTTTTTCGTCGATGCCGTTCATTCCCATATTGATATCCAAAATCGCGGCGTCGTTCTTCTCCTGCTCCAGCGCCATCTCACAGACCAGGTCTAAATTTCCCTCACGCAACGCAGCCTGCAGCTTCTTCTTGCCGGTCGGATTGATGCGTTCTCCTACGACCGTAAACGGTCCGCCAAGATCGATCTGTATCGAGCGGCGCTCCGACGCCAGAAACCGCCGGCGCTCTGTCAAAACCGGAAAAAGCGGCGCATCTTTTAACCTCTCTGCCATTGCCTGAATATGTGCCGGAGTCGTGCCGCAGCATCCTCCGAAGATGCGTGCGCCGCATTCGGAGAGTTTTTTCACGGATTCCGCAAATTCCTGCGGCTGCATATCATACTGCGTCACCCCGTTCAAAAGTTTTGGCATTCCGGCATTCGGCTTGACAAGAATGGGCACGTTTGCCGCCTCATACATTGCTTTTACCTGCTCTGCCATCCGGTCGGGACCTACGGAGCAATTCATCCCCACCGCATCGGCGCCGAGACTCTGCAGCACAATCACTGCCGTTTTCGGATCCGTCCCATAGAGCGTCCGCCCCGTCTCTTCAAACGTCAGGCTGACCAGAACGGGACAGTCGCTGCATTCTTTCACGGCAAGCAATGCCGCGCGGCATTCCTGCAGGCTCATCATCGTTTCGATCACATACAGATCCACGCCGGCGGCTTCCAGCGCCTGCACCTGTTCTTTATAAATTTCTACCAGTTCCTCAAACTGCAGTTCTCCGATCGGATACAGCTGGCGCCCTGTCATGGAAAGATCGGCGGCAACATATGCCCTGCCCAAAGCCGCCTGCCGGGATAATTCCACAAGCCGCCGATTCATATCAAACAGTTCGTTTTCCAATCCGTATTCTTCCAGCTTCACCCGATTGGCGGTAAACGTCGGCGCATACAAAATATCCGTGCCTGCTTTTACATATTCCTCCTGCAGTGTCACAAGCGCCTTTGGATTTTCTAATATCCACTGTTCCGGGCATACGCCGAGCGGCATTCCCGCCGCCTGCAGATTACTCCCGGTCGCTCCGTCTAAAATCACGGGTCCCCGACGGATCAGCTTTTTAAATTCTTCTTTCTTCATGGTTCCTCTTTTCCTTTAAATTGTAAAATGTAAATTCCGCCGTATTTAATAACATCCCGCGTTCGTCGCAGATTTCCACATGTACGGCAGATATTGTCTTTCCCGGTTTGATCACAGTCGCCCTGCATACTATATACTCCGTATTTCTTCCGGCCTTTAAATATTGAATGCTTCCGTTGATTGTCGTCACATAGCAGCCGTAAGAACCTGCGGCAACTCCCGCCATATTGTCGCATACCGTATACAGGCATCCTCCGTGCAGATCGCCGTATATGTTCTGCAGTTCTTTTTTTACTTTTACTTTTGCACAGACATACCCCTGCCGGATATCTAAAATTTCTATCCCGATCTTTGCGGCAAACGGATTGTCTTCTACCACTTTCTGATATTTGTTCAGCAAATCAAAGTCCATCTTCCAAACCACCTCTTTCTTCCTTTCCGTCCCCAGTTACCGCAATCCTTTTCATGTTGCCACAATTTCTTACCGGCTATACGCCGAAACCAAAAACGAATACCGGCCGCAGACGCTCTGCTGCTGCACGAACGGAACGTAAACTGCAGCGGCACAACATCTGCAGCTGTTTGTAAGGTCAGCGCCCGAAAAATAATTTATTCCGTTTTTTATCGTCGAACAATCCGTTATACTGCAGGTTCCGATACTGTCCGATCCAAAGCTCTTCTTCCCTGCCGCCTTCTCCGTAATGCACGTATCTTCCTTTTTCATTGGAATAGTATCCTCTGGCATTCATCGCCGGCACATGCTCCGAGAGATCCAGCAGAAAGCGCTGGTATGCCGGAATGCGAAGCCCCGCCCGCTCCAGCAGCATTGCCGAAAGAAAATTCAGGCTTGTCCTCTCTATCGTTTCGCTCTCACTCTCATAATTGCTCCAGATAAAAAACGGAACCGTATAGAGCGCTTCCAGCTCCCCTAACGTAAGCCCGGAAAGCCCTTTTCCGTTTAATCTGCGGTAAAACGCCGTATTTAAGCTGGGCTGATGATCTCCGAAAAAGCAGAGGATCACCGGATCTTTTTGTTCGGAAAAATAAGTAATCAAATCTTTCACCGCCAAATCCGTCTGATGTGCCAGCGAAAGATACTGGTTCACATCCGGATACCGGATATTCGTTCCAAAAACGTCCGCCGGGTAATTGTCATATGAATCCCGGTATCCTCCGTGATTCTGCATCGTAATCCCCATCAGAAAGAGATTCTCTTTCCCTTTTCCCGCTTCATACCGTTCTTTGATCTTATCAAACATAACGGCGTCGGATACATACCTGCGCATGAGGCTGCTCTGATCAAAATCATCCAGAAAATACATTTCGTCAAATCCAAGCTTCGGGTATACCGCATCCCTGCTCCACCCGGTCGCATAGTAAGGATGCATTGCCACACAGGTATATTCCTGCTGCTTTAGCGCATCTATCATGGAATAGGCATTTTCCTCTTCCACATACTGCTGGTACGGAACGGAACCGGACGGCAAAAACGCCATGGAATTCCCGGTCAGAAATTCCCATTCGGAGTTGGGTGTCTTCGCTCCGTAGACAGAAGCGAGCGCATATCCTTTCACCGTGTTTTCCTCCAGAGAGTCGATAAACGGCGCAACGGGCTGATTTGTCTTTAAATTTCCAATCACGCCAAAATCTGCAAACGACTCGTTCATGATTGCAATCACGGTCGGTTTCTTTTCTTCCGCAGGCGCTGCTTCTTCTTTATATTTTTTTTCCAGCGAGAGAATTTTTCCCGCAGAATAATCGGACGGTTTTTTTACAAAAGAGTCCCGGAAACTTAATACGAAATTCAAAAGATAGCCGTTTTGATACGACCCTTTCTGTTCCCAGGTTTCCGTTACGGTATATTTCGTCTCTCTGGCAACGTAAGCGCCCGAAAGAAGCGCAAGGGAGATGCACAGCAAGCGCATGACAGCGGTTTTTTTCAGGCGGATCTTTCCTTTTGCCGCTCCCGCAATATAAACCGCCGATAAAAGAATGGCGTTCATTGCCTGAGCATTCAGGGAAAATCGGTAATTTGCCGCAACGCTAAGCCCCGTGGAAACGGTTTTCAGGTCTGCAAATGTCAATTCATTTCCCCGGAATTCATAGACAAAATAATTGGCGCCTGCAAATACCATAAGAATACTGTGCGACAGGATACAGGTGACTCCTGCGTGATTGGTACATGCCTGTACCAGCAGATAGACCACAAACGTACAGCAGATATTCAAAAAAAACGTTTCCTCCGAAATGCGCTCTCTTAAATCTTCCACCAAAAGCAGATACTGCACCAGCCATGTCGTTACTATGCTTCCCGCCGCAATCGCAGCCGCCGTAAGCCATCCGTTTAATTTCTCATTCCACTCTGCCTGCAGATTTTTAACCGCAAAAAACAGCAGGATAAACATTACCGTATTAAAGATCGAAATACCGGAAAAAATCCGGGCAAGTACAGATAACAAAGCGATTGCCGCTGTATAGGCCAGATTTTTTTTCGTAATCGTAAACGTAAACTTCATCGTATATCCCTCTTTCATCCTGTCAAGCGAAACATGCCATCAGCCGTACGGCTGCGTCCGTTTCTGTCTGTTACGATATCCGTGTGTTCATTTCCGACTGTATATTTTATCATAAAATACTGTTTTTTTCCAGATATTCGGTTATAATTGTAAAATAATGATAGCATCAGGAGGTTTCTTATGCCAGGTTTTACTACCCACTACCTGTTTGGTCAGCAGACATATCAGAGTCTGCAGGACTCCGAACAAAAACGCGCCATACAAAAATACAACTCCGTGTTTGCCCTGGGGCTGCAGGGACCCGATATTTTCTTTTACGATGTGATTTCGGCTGTTCTGGCAAAGAAAAATCCGGGCTCAACGGCACATACGGCAGACACCCGAAGATTTCTGCGTCAGCTTCTGGACAGTCCCAGAATTTTTCCCGATAAAAAAGACCGCCGGATCGCCCAGGTTTATATTTCGGGATTTATCGGACACTATCTTCTGGATACCGTCTGCCACCCTTACGTCTATGCCATGACGCATTACGGCAGGCATCCCAAAGGTTACATCGGGCAGCATATACGCCTGGAAACAGACATCGATACCACTCTGCTGCAAATGTTTTTACACAGGCAGCCCAGTGAATTTCATCAAAATGAAACGATCGCCGTTTCCAAAGAACAGCGGGAAATCATCTCGGCTCTGCTGTACTATTCTTTTTCCAGAACGTATCCGGGTCTTGGCATCACCAGACACGGCATACTCCAGGCGATCCATGCCATGCAGCTGGGGACGAAACTTCTCTACGATCCGACCGGACGAAAAAAAATATGGATTCGGCGCATCGAATCCATCGTACCCGGATATCCGCTGTTATCCCCGCTTGTGCCGAACGACAAACTGATCTTCCACAAAGATCCCTGCAACCTGCGGCATAAGTCCTGGAGAAATCCATGGGACGCCAGGCTGATATCCTCCGAAAGCTTTCCGGAGCTGTTTGAAAAGGCCAGACGAAAATACTGCCGCATGTTAAAAGAACTGGAACGCTTTTTTCTGACGGAATATACCCCGGAAGAATCCGCCCGTCAAATCTGCCTGCTTTTAGCACATCTGGGAAATCTCTGTTACCACAGCGGCTTAAATGCAGCAGCGTACCTGCTCTAAAAACACCGCAGAGCTCCTATGGATCCCTGCGGCGTTCTTTCCGCTCCCTGCTCTTTTTGCGCACACGTTCCCGAAAACTTTCCCGATGGAGTTTTTCGGTAATTTCATGCATTTTTTTCTGATCGAGCGTATAATAACGCAAGGAAACCAACGAACAGATCCAGCCGATAATCGGGATTCCGCCGTAAAGAAATAGCGTCGTCCATTTCAATTCCGCCGTGACCGGATCGCCGATCTGGGGCAATCTTCGGTTATATCCCATCACCAGCATGACGATCCCTACAAATCCTGTCCCAAGCGCCGTAAACACTTTGTCCGCAAACGAAAACAGCGCTCCCATCAGCCCCGGCACAAATTTACCGCTGCGGTATCTTTCGTAATCGGAACAATCTGCAATCATCGGTATGACCATATTGTTGGTGATAGACTTGCATCCGTTTAATAAGATAAATATGCCGACAAACCATACCGTAATCCCGTTGATTTTTTTCAGGGAGAACGTCACAGTATGAATCTCATCCGACATCAGCACAAGCAGCATGACTGCCTGAAAAAAAATCCCAAGCGCCGTAAATAAAACCAGCGCTTTTTTCTGTCCCATCCGCTGTGCGGTATGGATGCCGGCGCTCACAACCACCAGCGTAGGGAGCGCCGTTACGACGCCGATCCATCCGGAAATCCCGTAATTATTCATCATAATTCCATAGAGCATCACGCCTACGGTCGTATGAGAATACACGGTAGATGCAAATTTATCCGTACAGGCGGCAATAATCAGCATCCGGATCGGTTTATTATTGCGTATAATCTCCAGATAATCCCGAACGTAAATTTTTTGATGCTCCGCCTGCAGGATCAAATGCTTCGTCTTATCTTTTTCCGCAATTCCGATCATCGCAAGCAGCGTACAGAGAAACGACAGCAGCACGGCCCAAAATACATATTCCAAAAATAACTGTTTATTCGTAAATCCTCCGTATTTTGGCACAAGATAATTCCCCACAAACAGAGCCGTTCCTCCGTAGGCCGCCATAATAAACAGCGAATCAAAATACGTGGATACCGGGCGCTGCTTTGGATTATCCGTTAAGATCGACTGTCCGGATTTTGCGACTACGGTCTGAAACGTATACCCCAAAACAAACAGGGCATACACAAGGACAAAAAAGACAACGCGCAGATACGCGGTAACTTGATCCGTAACGGCATATAAAAAAACGGCGCTAACTGCCATGATCAGATTGCCGCACAGCATAAAAGGGCGGAATTTTCCAAAACGCCCTTTGGTTCGATCCAGTAAAAATCCGACCATAGGATCCGTCACGGCGTCAAATACATTCTGCGCCGTCAAAATTCCCGAAATCAATACGATGCTGAAGCCTGCAATGGAATTGGCATAATATGAAATATATCCCATCAGCGCAAGATAGATATTCGTCGCGGCATTATTCAGGGAAAAAAATCCGATCTGCCAATATTTTGCATTGTTATACTGTCCTTGTGCCCCCATAGACGCCACCTGTCTTTCGTAACGATCCCTTTCCTCTGTCTTTCTTTCAATGCATTTTACCGTAAACTATTTTTCCAGGTACAGTCTTAGCGAATGCATCGTTTCTCTTGCCTGATCATACCCTTCTTCGTAAAGGCTCCCCAGCTTTTTCGGAGACGCTTCGATACGTCCTACGCCAAGGCAGTCCTCTGGGGCGATTACAAACACTCTGCCCTCCCGCTCCGCCTGATACAATTCTTTCATACATCGGTTATACGAATCCGCCCGGTTCTTTAAGCTTTTTACCAGCTTGGGAAACCGGCGGTACAGCCTGGCCGCCGCCCCGACAGATTTCTCTGTCTTTTTCACATAACCTCTGGGACGCGTTAAAATAACGATGACTTTATCACATCCCTTCTCAAATGCCCGTTGGTAAGGAACGGAATCCGCCACGCCGCCGTCCAGATAATAATTCCTGCCTACCAATACCGGCTGAAACAAAACCGGAAGCGCGCAGCTCGCCACGATAACGCCAAACTCTTTGTCATCTCTGGGAACCGCAAGATATTCCGCCTGCCCCGTCCGGATATTGGTGACGACCGCCTCCACTTCTCCCGGATACGCCGCAAATGCCTCATAATCAAACGGAAGCAGCGTATTCGGCACTTCCCCGAATACAAACGGAATGTTATAAAAAGACTTCATCTTACGGTCAAATAAATATTTCAGTCCCATATACCGTTTATCGGGCAGATACTGCTCAATGATTTTTCTGTTTCTTCCTTTCTGCCCCGCAAGATAAGAAACACCGAATGCAATCCCGGCAGATACTCCCACAAAATAATCCGGCAGCAGATTTTCTTCCAAAAAACAATCCGTCACACCACAGGAAAAGGCGGTTCTGCTTGCGCCGCCTTCCATCACAATTCCAAGCTTCATTCTATCACTCCATTTCCAAAGAAAGTTCTTCCGCCTTTTGGCTGACTGCCAGCGCCTGATTCATCAGGCCGTCAAATAACCGCACATTTTTCAGAAGCATCTCCCGCTCTCCTTCCAACTGCTTTGCCAAAACCTGCGCCTCGGTTTCATTCTCAGCCAAACTGCCGGACACCGTTTTGCATGTTTCTGCCAGGCGGTCTGCAAATGTTCGGCTCTCTTCCGCCAGTTTACGCATTTCCTCAGCTACAACGGAGAACTTTTCTCCCGCTTCTTCTCTTGCCGCTTCGATGCTGGCATTTAACGCTAAAAGATCCGCCGACCCCGCCAAATCCACACTCCATTCGGAAAACTCAAAAAGCGCCGCCGTAAGAGAAACCGCTTTCTTTGCCTGCTGTTCGATCTTTTCTGACGGCGTTTGCCCATTGCCGCCGGCTTCCTGCAGCCGGCACATGGCGGTTTGGACAGACCCGATCTCTTCTTTCAGTTTTTCCGCCTGTTCTTTTACAGTCAGAATGTCAGTATACACTGCATCCAGTTTCTTTCGCAGCGCCGCCGTTTCTTTTTCTGCAGTTTGGAGCGCATCGTTTTCTGCCTGAAATGCAGGCTCTTTTTCATCTGCGTTCTTTTCTTTCTCCTCCGGCTCTTCTTTCCTGCTGCTAAACCAGCTGTCTATCTTTGACGAAATCCGCCCGGTTTCTTTTGAAACGGAATCCATCTCTTTTGCAAGTAACTCCTGCGATTCTTTTAATGTCTGCATGGAACGCTCCAGGTCTTTGGACGTCTGGCGGCAGATTTTTGTTACCAGACGGATACCGATCCATACCGCTGCAAAACCGATTACGGCAGCTGCACCGACACCTGCGCCTCCTGCCAGAAATTCCACAAGAATACCTCCTTTTCTATATGACTGAACACGAAATCATTTCCTGTCCCACTCCTCCTGAATCGCGGCCAGGATCAGTTTGACGCCCTCTACGGCGACTACCCTTGCCAGATCCCCTTCGTTTAATGTTTCATCCGGATTCTGCATGCGCGCCGTCCACTCCTGTCCGTTTAACAGCGCGGCTCCCGTTCCTCCGATATTATCCACCCGCTCTGTAATCTTCACGGTCTTATCCACTGCATCCTCATAATTTGTGCGGATTTTATGCGGATCGAAATATTTTACCGCAACCGGCCTGGTAAAAAACAAAAGCGCCATGGATACCAGAAAAAACACAACCATCTGCCCCAAAATCCCGACGCCGCACAGGCTGACGAGCAGCGCCGCCAATGCTCCCGCCGCAAACCAGATCGTTGCCAGCCCGACAGTGACCGCTTCAATCACCAAAAATAAAATGATAAGTCCCAGCCAAAACCATACCAGCATATGACCACCCCTCTTTTTGCATCTTCCTGCATTTATATTAACAGCTTTCCGGGGACAATTCAACTTTTTCCGGAAGCTGCGCCAGTATAATCGACAGAAACATCACGACACAGCCTGCCATTTCACGCCCTGACAATACCTGGCCCAGCACTGCCCAGCCGGCAACGGCGGAAATCACCGATTCCAGACTCATAATCAACGATGCAACAACCGGATTCATCCCTTTCTGACCGACAATCTGAAGCGTATACGCCACGCCGGAAGAGAGGACTCCCACGTAAAGCAGCGGTCCCGCCGCACGAAAAACGGCAGCTGCCGAAGGATGCTCCAAAAACAGCATAACGAAAAAGGAAAGAATCCCGCAGACGAAAAACTGAATACAGGATAATTTTACTCCGTCCGCCCTCTGTGTAAAATGGTCGATCACCATAATATGAACGGAAAAAGCACATGCGCTCAGCAATAATAATATGTCCCCAAATTCCAATTTCAAACTTCCGGTTTTCATACACAGCAGATATAATCCGACCACCGCCAGTATCACGGCGACGCACAGTTTTTTGCCCGGCTTTTTCCCCAGAAAGATACCGATGATCGGCACGATCACAATATAAAGCGCCGTTAAAAATCCCGATTTCCCTACGCTTGTATAGAGCATGGCAACCTGCTGCAGGTTTGCCGCCGTAAAAATAACCACGCCGCAGGCGATACCGCCTTTCAGCAGTTCTTTTTTATCTTCCTCTTTTCTGTTTCCCGTCTGCTTCCGCTTCCCAAGCAGCCAGATACACGGAACCAAAAATGCGCTTCCGATCAGAGAACGCAGCGTGCTGAACGTAAACGGCTCAATATAATCCATCCCTACGCTCTGCGCCACGAATGCCGTCCCCCATATAAAAGCCGCCACAAATAATAACAGCGAATTACGGACCTTTAACTGATTCATTTCTTATTCTCCTCATTTTTCTTATGGTCTATCTTCCGAAACCGGTTGAAGTCTTCTGCAATCTCCCGAAAACACCAAAGGATTCCGTCAAACGCCCCCGCTTTGTAAAAATAGATGAAAAGCATCCCGATCGGAATGGCGATCACCATGCCCAGCACACCCGAAAACTGATATCCGATATACATAAAAAACAGTGTGGCAAACGGATGCATGCCAACGGACGCCCCGATCAGTTTTGGCTGGATCAACTGATGCACCAGCAGAGACACGACATATAATACCAGCATTCCGACCGCCTGCATATAATTTCCGGAAAAAAACTTTACAATTGCCCACGGCGTAAGCACCGTCCCCGTACCAAATACCGGAAGCATATCTAAGAACGCAATCCCAAAACCGATCAGCCATGCATAATTCACACGCAAAAGCATCAGTCCGGCGGTAACGACCACATAAATCACTCCCATAATTTTTAACTGCGCCTGAAAATATCCTCCGACCGCCTTTAAAATCTGTCCGTACATCTGCATCGTTGTCTTCTGAAACGAATTCGGAAGACGACTGTTTAACATTTCTGCCAGACGGTCTCTGTCCGCAATAAAAAAATACGTCGCCAACAGCCCCATGATACCGCTGACTAACATATTCGGAAGATTTTTTGCAATGCCTCCAAGCGCCGAAACCGTGATGGAATCTTCCCCTACCACCATGCCACTGAGCATATTTGTTACCGCAGATTCCAGTTCCGTTACGTTAAACTCATTGAAAAACGGAACTTTGCGTATCATGGCTTCCAAACTTTCAATCGCCGCTATAATTTCCGTCTCGGCATTGGCAGACATCGTAGGCAGGTAATCCATAAATCCCCTGACGCCGACGGCTAATCCCGCAATGATCCCGTAACAGAGCAAAAGGACCGCCGAAATGACAAAAACAATAATCAGCACGGTCCCGTATTTTCGTTTGATCCTGATCTTTTTTTCCAAAAAACGAACCAGCGGGTTTGCGATCAATGACAGAATAAATCCCACGACAAACGGCATAAAAAATACTGCGATTCTGGGCAGGACAACGATCACGATCCATAAAACCACAAGCGCCCACGCCAGATTACAGAAGATTTTCAAATATTTTGTTGACTGTTTCATCCGCTGCTCTCTTCCTTTCATTTTTATGATTTCCGTGTAGTTTCTCATACAAAAGGGAACTAAAAACGATATGCTCCGGGCATATCCGCAATTGATCTGTAAATGATATTTTATCCCTGTCGTTTCACTCTGTCAATTCTTAGAAATTTATTTTAGCGGAAATTTAAAAGATTCCGGGAATCCTTACGGTTCCCGGAACCTTTTTGATGCGGTCTTATTTCACTTTCATCTTCGCTTTTTTCAGCTTCTTCTTCAAGTTGTTCTTCTGT
>BLMD01000198.1 GCA_011959925.1 Lachnospiraceae bacterium | reverse complement strand
ATAATAAAGCTGAAGGTATTAGGGTTCTGTGGATAAATCTGCGGAAACTCAAGTAAGATTGCACTTTACTTTTGATATAGGTTGTGCTATATTGTGTATGTGTGTATAGAAAGCACAGATTATTTTTTTGGAGGTACTGCAATGAACAAAGGTACAGTAAAATGGTTTAACAACCAAAAAGGCTATGGTTTCATCTCGGATGAATCCGGCAATGATGTATTCGTTCATTACTCAGGACTCAACATGGAGGGCTTCAAATCTTTAGAAGAAGGCGCTTCTGTTGAATTTGAAGTAATTGACGGAGCCAAAGGACCACAGGCAACCAATGTAACCGTAGTAAATTAACTTACTGCATATTAATCAGAAACTTTTCAACGTACCTTTCTCACATATACATTCATGATTAAGACGATGGAACAGGAATTGATTAAAAGAAACGGACTGTTACAGCATGATTGTACAATCATTGATGTGACAGTCCGTTTTTTGGCTCAATTACCAAAAATTTTCATATCGCAACGCCATAACGCTCTCCGTTCTATTTCCCGCTTTCGGAATTGTATCGGTAGATCCGGTACAAATAGTACGCAAGTGTCCCAAGAATACCCGCCATAATCAAAAAACTGTACGATGCATCGACTCTAAATCCAATCACATCCGCAACAGACGGAACCAGCATCCCAATCATAAACAAAAACTTGCAATTTCTGGCCATACGAACCGCATAGATACGGATCCTCCCCCCAAGCTTCTCTTTTCCACCGGCATTTAACAGCTCCGGAACAATCTCAAAAACCGTCATTCCCGCATAGAGAAATGCCGCCGGCAATACCCGGTAAACAATCGCCGTTCCCATACTTTCATACAGATACCCATAATAAATCTGAAGCCCCAAATATACGACAGCCGCCGCAGCGGCAAGCGACTCCGTTACAATTTCCCATACCTTCCAATCTTTTTTTACCATTCTCTATATCCTCTGCCTTCTGTCACTGACACGATCTATTTCTTTTATTGTACCATACCTTCTTTTTTCTCTTCAAGATAACGGGCAGATATGATATACTAAATCAGAAATTTTAACAAAATACGTATTTGGCAGCCATAGCTATTGCATGCTGTTTCTGCCAAAAACGAAAGAGAGGACATCCCATTATGTATATCCAGTTAAACGGACAAGTTATTTACTATGAGAAAACAGGAGAGGGTTCTCCCGTTATTTTGGTACACGGCAATAAAGAATCGCATAAAATCTTTGACGTACTGATCCCCGAGCTTTCCAAACAGCATACGGTCTATGCTTTAGACAGCCGAGGACACGGACAAAGCGCTTCGTCCGGCGAGTTTCATTATACGGATATGGCGGAAGATATCGCGGCATTTATCCATGCGCTCGATCTGGTAAAACCTGCGTATTACGGATTCAGCGACGGCGGGATCATCGGACTGCTTGCAGCTTCCAAATACCCGTCCCTCTTCTGTGCCCTTGCCGTCAGCGGGGCAAATCTGACCCCGTCCGGTTTAAAATCTTCCCTGAAATTTAAAATCCGTATGAAATACCTGAAAACAAAAGACCCTCTTCTCTCTATGATGTTAAAGGAACCGCGCATAACAAAAACCGACCTTTCCAAAATTACCATTCCCACGCTGATCCTTGCAGGTTCCAAGGATATCGTGAAAAAAAGCGAAACAAAACGGATTGCCGCTTCTATTCCGGACGCCGTCTTACAGATTCTGCCCGATGAAACACATTCCGGATACGTGGTACACAGCCCAAAACTATTCCCTTTGCTGGATGCATTTTTTTCACAGCATTGCTATTGATGAAAATATCCCCGGAAACGGTTTGTTTCCGGGGATATTTTTTACATCCATATGAAGGACTTTCTTTTATTTCACTTTCATCTTCGCTTTTTTCAGCTTCTTCTTCAAGTTGTTCTTCTGT
>BLMD01000197.1 GCA_011959925.1 Lachnospiraceae bacterium | reverse complement strand
CCGAAGGGCTTGAAGGCAAAACAGAAGAACAACTTGAAGAAGAAGCTGAAAAAAGGGAAGATGAAAGTGAAAGAAAAGTGAAAGAAAGGTGAAAGAAATGAAAGAACCCGGAGATTTTCAGATTTCCGGGTTCTTTTTACGGTCATGCATCCTGCGGAAGTACAACGGTGAAAACATAAAGTAAGAGCCGTGCCGGCAGGCGGAATGAATGAAGATAAATTATCAAAAATCCGGCACAGAAAATAAATTGCAGCATACAATAATGAGAAAATGAATTGCAGGAGCAAAAAGTTGGCAATCATTGTAATAGACGCCGGACACGGCGGATTTGACAATGGCGCGATGTATCAGGGAAGAAAGGAAAAAGACGATAATCTGCGCCTGGCGCTGGCAGTCGGTCAAATTTTAGAGCAGCAGGGATATGATGTGATTTATACGAGAACGACGGATGTATATCAGTCTCCTTATGAAAAGGCCCAGATCGGGAATGAAGCGGGAGCCGATTATTTTATTTCATTCCATCGAAATTCCGGAGAAAACGATAATACGTATAACGGTGTGCAGACGTTGATTTACGGAGGTGATGAACGGGCAGAACGCTTGGCGGAGGCGATCAACGAGGAATTGGAACGGACCGGATTTGCAAATCTTGGGATTGAAGAGAGAACAGGGCTTGCCGTATTACGGCGTACCGAAATGCCTGCGGTATTAATCGAAGCAGGATTTATCAATCATGACAGAGATAACGAAATATTTGACAATAACTTTAACGAAGTGGCGAGCGCCATTGCGATGGGAATAGAACGGGCCGTTCCATTGGAAAAAAATCTGACCAATCAAAGCCGCAGAACCGAGGAAACAGACGATGTGCCGGAAATAGAAACCGAAGCAGAAGACAGCTCATCCCAAAGGGATGTTATAGATCGAACCGAGGTGGTTTACGGAGTGGAAACCGGTCGGTTTTCCTATCGGCCGACGGCAAATTTTCTGGCGCAGCAGCTGACGGATCAGGGATTTTACAGCTATGTTGTAAAAGACGACGATATGCTGCGGGTAATCGTCGGAAAAGAAAATTCTCTGGATAACGCCTTAAAACTGCAGGATGAACTTAGAAATCTTGGATATGTAACCATGGTGGTATCCGCATCATAAATAAGTTTTAATCTTATTTTAATGTTTCTGCTGTAAAATGAAGAACAAACGGTTATAATGGAGATACTTTAGGAAAATCTTCATTTACAGTGGGAGGATATATGCGTTTACTTGTAGTTGAAGATGAAAAAGATATGAATCGGATTATTGTCAAAGAACTGGAATCAGAAGGCTATCTGGTAGACAGCTGTTTTGACGGAGAAAGTGCATTTGATTATCTGTGTATGGCAGAATATGACGGCGCTATTTTGGATATCATGATACCGGGGATGGACGGATTTACGATCGTAAAGAAAATACGAAGCAGGGGAATTGCAACGCCGGTCTTGTTTTTGAGTGCAAAAAGCGATGTGAATGATATTGTCCGGGGACTGGATCTGGGGGCGGATGATTATATGGTAAAGCCGTTTGAGTTCAAGGAGCTTTTGGCGAGAGTCCGTATGATTACCCGTAAAAAAGCAGATGTTCACGGGAATGTCTATCGCTGCGGCGATCTGGTCGTGGACTGTAATGAATGTACGGTAAAAAGAGAGGGAAAAACCATCGAACTTTCACCAAAGGAGTATTCCGTATTGCTGTATTTGATTCGGAATCGGAACATTGTCGTTACAAGGGAACAGATCGAAGCAAATATCTGGGACTTTGAACGGGAAGGCACGTCAAATCTTGTGGATGTTTATATTCGGTACTTAAGAAAAAAAATAGATGATGCGTTTGAATTTAAGATGATTCAAACCATCCGGGGAGTTGGATATATATTAAAGGAAAACAGCTAAAACAGGCATCGTTGATTCGGTATATTGCGGTTCTGCCGACAATCGCCATGGTGGTTATGTCGTTTGTGATGTTAGTAACCATACGGCTTTTATCAATTGCTGCAGTAGATGCGGAAATTAAGCGGGAATTGCGGAAAAGCATTGAAGAAAACCGCAGATATGTTTCGGCGGATAGAGATGAAGTAAAAATTGAAGACGATTTTCAGTTTCAACGGGATCATGTGACGTTTCTGCTTGTACGCAGGAACGGATATGTGATCGCGGGAGAGTACCCAAAAGAGACGGAAGCGGAGTTTTATGATTATCATGCGGTGAATAATTACAGTTCTACGATCGTCTGCGGCGGTACAAGGTATTATGTCAGGGATGTACGGATAGGAAGAGACAACGAAAAAGGGGTTTTTATCAGAGGAATCATTAAAAAGTCAGACGCCGACAGTTTTTATCAAAATCTGGAAACGGTTGCTTATATTACGGTCGTATGCGTGATGGCGGTGATTTTAACCTGTGAAATTGTGTTTGCCGGAAAAATTTCAAGAGAATTGAAAATGATGTGCCGGACGGCGGAAGGCATAGGGTTAAGCCTTGACATGTCGCAGAGGATGAAGTGTGATAATCAGTTTTATGAAATTGAAATTTTGGCACAGGCCAATAACCGGATGCTGGACCGGATGGAGCAGACAATGAAACTTCAGGAGCAGTTTACGTCGGATGTCGCCCATGAGCTTCGGACGCCGGTTGCCGTCCTGCTGGCGCAGTGCCAGTATGTCATGGGAAACGAGGTAAGCGGCGAAGAGATCCGGGAATTTATTGAGGTAGTGCACCGTCAGTCCGGAAAGATGGATACGCTGATTCTACAGCTCTTAAAGCTTTCCTGGCTGGATCAGGACCGCATGGAGATCCAGTATGAAACTCTGGACCTGAAAGAAATTGTGCAGTCTGTCTGCGAGGAATGGCAGGAAAAATCGGAAGAGTCCGTGAAATTTCAGTTTGATTTCCAGGAAGTGTATTCGAGAGGAGATATCAGCCTGATTTCCATCGTGATCTTAAATTTGATTACCAATGCGGTCAAATTCAGTGATCCGGGAGGAAACGTTGATGTTATTATGGGCAAAGAAGATGCGTGGGTCTACGTGTCGGTGAGAGATTACGGTATCGGCATGAAGCCGGAAGAGATAGAGCATATTTTCCATCGGTTTTATAAGTGCGACAAGTCCAGGAACGCGGAAGGATTTGGGCTTGGACTGCCCCTTTCGGAAAAGATTGCGCAAAAGCATGGAGGAGATATTACAGTTGAAAGTGAACCGGGAAAAGGCAGTATTTTTACGTTGTATCTGCCGGATTTACAGCCCTGAACTTTTATGTTCAGGGTTGCTTTTTTTATGCGTTTTAATGTGCCTTTAATATTTCTTTTCTAATATAGTAGTCGTGAAAATTTTCTTTCAAAAGGGGAAACGATAAATTACGGATAAATCAGAAGGAGTATAACATGAAAACACTGCACATTCATATTGGAACACCCAAAACGGCAACCACGGCAATACAGTCTTTCTGTAAAGAAAACGCTAAGGTTTTGGAAAAACACGGATATTGCTATCCGATCTTTCCGTTTTATTATCCGGGGAACGCCGATGCCCATAACGGGAAATTTCTGTTAAGTGAATTGTTCGATGAAAACGGAAACCGTGACCGGATACAGGAAGAGAAAAATTTCCGGGAAGGAATGGATATCGTACTTCAGCTGTTTGAGACGTATGACGATATTGTTGTTTCCGATGAGAGCATTTGGAGAGGAATGGACAGCGAAAAGAAAGGTTTGTGGCAGCTGATGAAGAAGGAAGCCGAAGCGAACGGATTTTCGCTGCATGTGGTTGTATATTTTAGGCGTCAGGACAAGTATTATCTTTCACACTGGAATCAGCAGGTGAAAAAACTGAGGTCAGAAGAGACGTACGAAGAATATGCAAATCGGGTAGGCCGGTTTCGTCTGGATTATTACGCAAAACTGGAACGGATGGCTTCTGTGATTGGAAAAGAATGCATTACAGTCCGTCGTTTCGACCGTCAGGAGTTTGAGGGCGGCAGCATTTATTCGGATTTTCTCTCCGTAATTGGACTGTCTCTGACGGATGAATATGTGGTGACGCAGGAGATGCGCAATATGGGATTATACGGAAACACGCATGAGATTAAAAGGATTCTGAATGGGATTCCTCAGATGAAGGATGGAAAATGGCAGATGTATTTTCTGGATATTCTGCAGGATTGCTCGGAAATTTCAAAAAAACAGTATCCGAGTGAAATGATGTCAAAAGAAGAGATTTCCGAGTTTTTGGAAGCGTATCGGTCAGGCAATCAGAAAGTGGCGGAAGAGTATCTGCATGAGACGGGAACCGATCTGTTTGACTATTCGGTTTCCGATTTGCCGAAATGGGAGAAGGACAACCCGTATTTTATTGACGATGTAGTGCGGGTATTCGGTGTTGCGGTTGCAAAACTGCATCAGGAAAATGAAGATCTGAAAAAAGAACTGATCAAAGATATGAGAAAAGAATTGAATGAGGTCAGCGCATATGTCAGGCACCGTAAGCATCCGTTTCGGACGGTGTTTCGTTGGATTAGCAGGAAGTTTGGAGGGAAGTAACAGAAAAATGCCGAAGGCTGATGTGCGTATAAAAAATAATTTTTTGTAAAACTTAATAAAAATGCATCGTTTCGGGGGATTTGAAAATACAAAATTGGTAAATTTTTGTAGCTTTTATGTCTGATGTATAGTATAATTAGTGCTGATATTTAAAAAGAAAGGAAATCACATTGGATGAAAACGTTGTATGTTCATATTGGTTCACCGAAGACAGCCTCTACTGCCCTGCAGTTTTTTTGCGTGGACAACAGTGAAGTGCTGAATCAAAAAGGTTACTGCTATCCGTTGTTTCCGCAGACATATCCCGATGCTTCCAGAATCCGCGCGTATTTTTTAATTGTAAAATTAAAAAACAAATTCGGAAAACGCTCAAAGAAATGGGAAGAGGATGTGTTTCAGGAAGGAATGGCAGTCATCCATAAGAGCTTTGAGAACTATGACAATGTGATTATTTCCGACGAACGGATCTGGCGGAGTATGGATATCGAACGGAAAGATCTGTGGGAAAAGCTCATGAAGGAAGCAAAGAAAGGCGGATTTCAAATCCGCGTGATTGCTTATGTGAGACGCCAGGATAAATTTTTAATCTCCCTTTGGAATCAGCAGATTAAGATCATAAAGGTAGATCTGGCGAAGTGCACGATCGAAGAATGGATGAACAGAGTGAATCTGCGTGCAAGGCTTGAGTATGCGGACAAGCTGGACCGTATTGCAGATATCGTCGGGAAAGAAAATGTGATTGTCAGACGTTTTGACGGAACAGATAATTTTGAGGGCGGCAGTATTTATTCGGATTTTCTTTCCGCCGTCGGACTTGCACTGACGGAGGAATACGAGATTAAGCAGGAAGTCGTCAATATCGGACTGTATGGAAATACGCAGGAGATTAAACGGGTGATTAATTTCCTGCCTCAGATGATAAAAGACCGAAACGCACAGAATTTTATCATGGAAATGCTGCAGGAGTGTTCGGAAATTTCTAAGAAAAATTACCCCTGCGAGATGCTTTCGGCCAAAGAAGTTGCGGCGCTTTTAAAGGAATACGAAGCGGGAAACCGCAAAATTGCAGAGGAATACCTGCATGAGACAAATCGGGGGCTGTTTGACAATACGATCAAGGACATTCCCAAATGGCAGAAAGACAATCCGTTTATACTCGAAGATTTGGTTCGGTTTGCCAATGTATCCATGCGGGCGCTTCTGGTAAAATACGGGGAATTGAGACAGGAATTAAGCGGGCTTGAGAAAGAATTTAAAACGCTTCTTTCTGCAGACGGGACAGAGGATTCCGATTGGACCGGCGGTTCTGCGGCGGAAGCGAAAGTTCTGCCGAAATGGGATAAGGAAGATCCGAACGGGATAGACCCGGTTATTTTGTTTGTCGGCGGCGCCGTTCTTCGGCTGTATCAGGAAATCCGGGATTTGAAAAAAGAAGTCAGCGCCATTGGGGAAGCGGTGAAACAGGACAAGGCACAAAAGGCCGTTACGGCAAACCATGCACAGGGCATGCGTATTCATTATTTTTGCAAAAACGGCGGAACGAACGATTTGGAAGAGCGGATTGCAGCGATACCGGATCCCATAGAGAGCCAAGAATCGCTGGCTGAGCGTTTGGTAGAGGCGGTTGATCAGGCGGCAGTCCTGTTTGACCAAAAGAATCAGAGGTTTTGGCAGGAGACTGCCGATATGAAGCGGCTGGCAGATCTGCGGGAAACGCCGAAGAAATCGTTATTTGAAAAAATATTCAGTAAATAAAGGAACAAAAAGGAGAAAAGTATGGATCATTTAGATGAACTGGAAGCAGAAGCCATATATATTATGCGCGAAGTAGCGGCAGAGTGTGAGAAACCGGTCATGCTCTATTCAATTGGAAAGGATTCTTCGGTTATGCTTCATCTGGCGCTCAAGGCATTTTATCCGGAAAAGCCGCCGTTCCCGTTTTTGCATGTCAATACGACTTGGAAATTTAAAGAGATGATTGAATTTCGGGATAAGATTGCAAAAGAGCTGCAGATTGAAATGTTAGAGTATATCAATGCGGACGGCGTTGCGCAGGGGATCAACCCGTTCGAGCACGGTTCGGCTTATACGGATATTATGAAAACGCAGGCGTTAAAGCAGGCGCTGGACAAGTATCAGTTTACGGCGGCGTTTGGAGGCGGAAGAAGAGACGAGGAGAAATCCCGTGCGAAAGAGAGGATATTTTCGTTTCGGGATGCCAATCACGGATGGGATCCCAAGAACCAGAGACCGGAAATGTGGAAACTGTTTAACACGAGGATCAATCAGGGAGAGAGCATCCGCGTATTTCCTCTTTCCAACTGGACGGAAAAGGATATCTGGCAGTATATCAAACGGGAAAACATACCGATTGTTTCTCTCTATTTTGCCAAAGAGCGTCCGGTGGTAAACCGCAACGGCAATATTATCATGGTAGACGACGACCGGATGAAATTAGAACCCGGTGAAAAGATAGAGAATAAAATGGTACGGTTCCGTACGCTTGGCTGTTATCCGCTCACCGGAGGCGTAGAATCGGAAGCGGTGACGTTAGATGAGATTATAGACGAGACACTGGGAGCAGTGGAGTCGGAGCGGACCAGCCGTGTGATTGATTCCGACGGAGGGGCTTCCAGCATGGAGAAAAGAAAACGTGAGGGGTATTTTTAGATGAAAAACGATTTGTTAAAATTTATTACCTGCGGAAGCGTAGACGACGGAAAATCAACGTTGATCGGTCATATGCTCTATGATGCAAAATTACTGTTTGCAGACCAGGAGGAAGCGTTGACCTTGGATTCGAAAGTCGGATCTGCCGGAGGCGAGATCGATTATTCCCTGTTGCTGGACGGACTGATCGCGGAACGGGAACAGGGGATTACAATCGATGTGGCATACCGTTATTTTACAACGGAGAATCGGAGTTTTATCGTTGCCGATACGCCGGGACACGAAGAATATACAAGGAATATGGCGGTCGGCGCGTCCTTTGCGTCGCTTTGCGTCATTTTGGTAGACGCCAGCCAGGGCGTGCTGATTCAGACAAAGCGCCATGCAAGAATCTGCAATTTAATGGGAATCAAGCATTTTGTCTTTGCCGTCAATAAAATGGATCTGGTCAATTACAGCCAGGAACGTTTTCGTGAGATCGAAAAAGACATTAAGCTTCTGATGGCGGAATTTCATTACGAAAGCATTAAGATCATTCCGCTTTCTGCAACCAAAGGCGACAATATTACGGTGAAATCCGAACGGATGCCGTGGCATCACGGTTCTACGCTTTTAGAATATCTGGAAAACGTGGACGTTTCGGAAGAAGGCGGCAATAAAAACTTTTCTATGCCCGTACAGCGTGTCTGCCGTCCGGATCATACGTTCCGTGGATTCCAGGGACAGATCGCATCCGGCAGCATTGCGGTCGGAGATACGGTTACGGTGCGTCCCAGCGGCGAGACGGCGAAGGTTTCTTCGATTCTGGAAGGAGACCGGAAGGCAGATCGAAGCGGCAAGGGCGCGGCGGTTACGATTTCACTGGATACGGAAGTTGACGTTTCCAGAGGTTGCGTGTTGGAGAAAGACTATCACTTGAAAGTGGGTTCTATGTTTGCCGCATCTATCTTATGGATGGACGACAACCATCTTGTGACAGGGAAGAATTTTCTGTTGAAGATCGGGACGCAGCAGGTTCCCGCAACCATTATGAAAATCAAATATAAAGTCGACGTCAATACCGGCGCAGAAGTAAAAGCGGATATCATTTCCAAAAATGAGATCGCGTTCTGTGAGATATCCGTGGGAAGCAAGATCGTATTTGACGAATTTTCCGGGAATAAAGACTTAGGTTCTCTGATCTTAATCGACAGGGTTACAAATATGACGTCTGCATGCGGCGTTGTGGAGCATGACATTCAAAAAGACAACAACCTTACCTGGCATAATATGGATATTACGAAAGAGCTTCGGGAAGGACAGTTAAACCAGAAAGCGCTTACGATCTGGATGACGGGACTTTCCGGCTCCGGAAAATCCACGATTGCCAATGCATTGGAAAAACGCCTGTTTTCGCTGGGTAAGCATACGATGATTTTGGACGGAGATAATATCCGGATGGGTCTGAACAAAAACCTGGGATTCGGCGAAAAAGACCGGATTGAAAATATCCGGCGGATCGCGGAAGTTTCAAAACTGATGAACGATGCGGGATTAATCGTATTGACGGCATTTATCTCTCCATACCGCAAAGACAGGAGAAAGGCAAAAGAAATTATCGGAGACAATTTCATTGAGGTTTATGTCAATACTTCTTTAGAAGAATGTGAAAAGCGTGATGTAAAGGGATTATATAAAGCGGCGCGCGCCGGAAAGATCTTTGATTTTACCGGAATCAGCAGCCCGTATGAAGTACCGGAACATCCCGATATCGAGGTGATGACGCCCCAAAACAGCGTGGAAGAATGCGTGAATCAGATTTTAGAGAAGCTTGAGAAGTATTTTGCGGATTAGAAAAGGGAGTTTAGAGAATGAAGACACTGCATATCCACATTGGAACGCCGAAGACGGCGACCACGGCAATACAGAAGTTTTGTGCAGACAATAATCCGGTTTTAAACCGGAAGGGCTATTGTTATCCGGATTTTTCTTTCGACTATGGAAGAGTCGGAAAGGCACGCAACGGGCATTTTTTGATCGGGTTTCTTTATGATGAAGACGGAAACCGATGTGTGGACAAAGAAATGCAGAGAATTTCCGAAGTGATGCAAAAGATCGAAGAGCTGTTTTTGACGTATGATCATGTGATCCTTTCGGATGAGGATATCTGGCGGTTTATGGACGAGGATCGGACGGATCTGTGGAAGATTTTGAAAGCGGAAGCAGACCGTGTGGGCTATCAGGTTCATATGATCGTATACTTCAGACGTCAGGATCAGTTTCTGACTTCCAACTGGAATCAGAATGTCAAAGGAAGAATCGGTACGCTGTGTGAAGAGCTGTTTGACGATTTTCTGGAAAAAGTGGACAAAGACGTCAGGCTGAATTACTATGAAAAGCTGGAACGTGTGGCTGCAGTGATCGGGAAAGAGAATATTACGGTTCGGCGTTTTGATAAGAGCAAGTTTGTAAACGGCAGTATTCATTCCGATTTTCTGTCTGCCATCGGGCTTGCGATGACGGACGAATACCAGATTACCAAGGGAATTTGGAATCTTAGTTTATATGGAAATACCCATGAAATCAAAAGGGCGGTAAACAGCCTGCCGGCGCTGGGAGATCCCGGAGCGCAGAAGTTTATCAAGAACAGGCTGATGGAATTTTCAAACGTATCCAGTAAACAGTATCCCTGTGAAATGTTTTCCAAAGAAGAAGCGGAAGCATTTTTAAAGAATTACGAAGAGGGGAATCGTAAAGTTGCGGAAGAATATCTGCATGAACCGGGCGGAGAGCTGTTTGACCTTACGGTCAAGGATACGGAGAAATGGCAGAAAAACAATCGATATATGGATGAGGATCTTGCAAGGTTTACGGCTTCTGTCGGTGTTTATCTGCAGAAAGAGTATGAAGACCTGAAAAAGGAAAATGATGCTCTGAAAAAAGAAGTCAATCGATTGAAACGAGACGTAGAAGAATTGTTTCAATTCCGTGAGAATGCAAAGCATCCGTTTCGGACGATGCTGTCGCATATCAAACGCAGATTCAAAAAGGGAAACTAAAATTGAAAATCAGACGGCGGCAGAATTTATATTCTGCCGCCTGTTTTTCATATATTGTATTCCGGCGCATTCTCTTGTTCGATCTCCTGTGCTGTTTCGCCTGTGATATCCCGGTAAAACTCTGCGTTTACTTGATTGATATAGGGCGATACCCAAAGCAGGCCGATGCCGAACGATAATCCAGACAGCAGAGAAAGTCCGAGAAAACTGCATGCGATATAGAATTTTCTGGCTTTGTTTCCCCGCATCAGACGGCGGCTTTGTTTGAAAAGATGCAGGATCTTCTCGTCGGGATATTCGATCAGCAAAAAGAAGAGCGGGTCATAGGAAAATGCAAGGATGCACAGGAACGTGAGCGTCGGAATCCAGACCGCCGCAGCCAGAATAAGACAAAAAAGCGTGTCCGCTCCCGTGGTAATAAGTAATATCGTTACGGCTGCAGCGGGCAGCGCCGGCACGGCTATTATGCAGACCAACAAGAGACCGGAAAGCAGAAAGCGGTCCGGGCGCCTGTTAAAATAGCGGAAGACATCTTTGACCTGTGCTTCTTTGTTTCTGGAAAGCTGCAGATGGATATAGAGGATGCCGCTATGTAACACGATGGCCAACAAAGAGATAAAAAGTGTGGCAATAAAAAATACGGCAATTTGAAAGCCGTTGAGCGGTTGCTGCAGGGAAGGCTGAAACGGCGCGTTTAACAGGAGAACTAAAAGTTCCATAAGTACAAAAGCCATCATAGGCAGTCCGTAGCGCCCGGTTAAAATTTCCCGCGCTCTTCGTTTTAATTCTTTGGAAGAAAGTTTCATCATACTCAAAACTCCTTGTGGGATTTCTTATAATCAGACCACTCCGCAAGGAGTGTGTCAAAAAGGTATCCTTGTAGGATTACATTTTTTTATTATAGCAGAATTGTTTCAAAATACAACAGCCGGATTGCAAGATAAAAACGGATATGGTAAAATGCCGCCAGGACGTGTTTGCAGTATCGGTTTCTGCAAAGGTATCATGCGGTCTGCGGAGATGAAGGCCAAATACGTTCCGAGAAAAGAAAAGGCGGTTGGATATAGATGAAATCAGATCAGTTGCAGGAAGAGGAACGAAAGCGTATCGAATCTAATTTTTATATTCTGGGGATGTGTCTGCCCGGTATAGGCGCCGGTTTGTATTTGCTCATTCGTCTGCTGCCCGCCGGGGTATTGTCTGTGTTTTCGGTTCCCTGCCTGTTTCATGCCGTGACCGGATTGTACTGTCCCGGGTGCGGAGGAACAAGGGCAGTTCAGGTATTGTTCGAGGGAAAGTTTCTGCTTTCCTTTTTTTACCATCCCATTGTGCCATACTGCGCGGTATTGTACCTTTGGTTTATGATTTCCCATACGGCAGAGCGGTTGTCAGGGAAGCGGCTGCCCGTCGGCATGCGGTATCGGAATCTGTATTTATATCTGGCCCTGGGGATCGTAGTCATAAACATAGCCGTCAAAGACATTGCTCTGACGGCCTTTCATCTGGATTTTTTGAAATTACTGGACAATGCCCAGCATCTGATATAATTCTTCTATCGTATCTGCCTGATACATCCGCATGTATTCCTGCAGAATACCGTCGATGCCCCCATATTGGCTGAGCATAACCAAAAATATTCCGATGTATAGAAAAAGCGTAAGACCAAGACCGACGGAGCTAAGCGTCAGCCCGATCTGTCCTTTGGTATCCATCGTCAGTTCGCCGCCTTTGGATAAAAGCGCGAGGATGATACCCAGCGAGCCGCAGACGATAGAAAGATAGATGCAGCAGCATGTAACAAGCGCAACGATGCCCAGGATTACGGATGCCAGAGCCATTGCTTTGGAACGTTTGTCCGGAACGGGCGCTTTTGGGAAAGCCATATCTTGAAAATCCATAAAAACCTCTCATGTACAGCCGGTTTTGGCTGGTTTATTCCATAAATTCTACGTGTCCGTCATCGATATGGTACACTGCGCCGATGACTTTCACGCCGTCTTCCGTTCCTTCTGCGGGAATATGCAGATTATCGGAAATACGCCGGATGCTGTTTTCAATGTTTAAGCAGCAGGCTTTATATTCGTCGGTTTCGTCTCCGATTGCAGCTTTGATTTCATCGGTAATTGCTTTGATAAAACCGCCGGTATGGCCGCTCATAGCCGCTCCTACGGCGCCGCAGTGGGTATGTCCGAGTACGACGATCAGTTTGCTTCCAAGATGATCCGCCGCGTATTCTACGCTGCCCAGCTGAAAATCATTGATAACGTTTCCGGCAACGCGGATCGTAAAAAGTTCTCCGATTCCTGCGGAAAAAATGCTCTCCGGAATCACGCGGGAGTCGGAACAGGTTACAACCACTGCGTAAGGGAACTGTCCGTTCTCACAGGTGTCTTTGCGGATGTCAGGAGAAATATCTCCCGGATTGGAAGCTGCGTTTAAATAGGTTTCGTTTCCTTTTTTTAATTTGAGTAAAGCCTCTTTGGCAGAAATGCCTGTTACATCATGTGCCATTATGTAACCTCCTTTTTTTATTTTCAGGTATGCCCGTCGGGTTATTCCAACACGCATTTTGCGGTTGCTTATAAGTTCCTTACGGGCATCCGGTATGACGCGTTCTAACGGAACGGTCGTATCAAGTATAGCATGACAGGAAAAGATTGTAAAGGATGTGGCATACTTGGGTTTACGCATAAAAAATGAATTTTTAATAAGATTTTGCAGGAGGTGTGAAAGACGTGAAATATAGGCATGCCCGAAGGCGGAACTAAGGCTATCACTGCATAATTCAGAGAAAGGCAGAACCGGAAATTCCGGCTCTGCCCGCTTGTAACTATTCAATATTATTTTGTTGATTAATTGACGTAGCATTTCTCAGTATGTAATAGAAGGTCCTGTGAATAAATAGGAATTTCAAAGTATGAAGCATTACTTAAGTGAAATGTTTTATACCATTCATAATTACTTTTATGTGTATAAAGTCTTGTAAACTCTATTGTTTTTGTCTCCCCTGAGAAAATGGTTGTGGCAGGAATAAGGCAATATCCAGTTACATTTGATTGATGCAATATCGAACCCGCTAATGCATTATATACCTTCATATATCTCTCCTGCAAGTCTGTATAATTACCCAAATGAATTTTTCCTGCGCCTGTGTTTTTTATTGTAATGCTAATTTTGTCATATGCGCTGCTTGCATCTAAGTTATTTGTTATATTTACCGCATATAACGGCTGCGGTATTTGCGTATCTGCACTGTCGTTATAAGCTTTTACAATCATATTGCATTTATATTTCTTCTTTCCGACTTTTGCAGTAATTGTAGCCTTACCTTCTTTTTTACCTGTTACTTTTCCTTTTTTCGTAACTGACGCAACCTTCTTGTTTGATGTACTCCATTTTACTTTTTTCTTGTTATTCTTCAATTTCAAAGTAACTGTTTCCCCCACATAAATGGTCGCTTTCGTTTTGTTCAGTTTTACCTTTTTTGGTGCTGCGCTGACACTGACCGCTGGCAGCAGTGACAATGATAATACGAATACTAACACTACTGCTAAAATTTTCTTCGTTTGTTTCATAAACCTCTACTCCTTTCCGTCTTTTAAAAATTTTTAGGCTTTTCCAAACACCAGAAGATGTATAAATACTGTATCCTTTCCATTCTCGATGAAACCATCGACTTTGATAAAATTATTTCAGTGACTTTTGCTTTCCATTTCTATGTCACTACCAGCAAGCCCTGAAGGTATCTCCTTTATCCAATGCTGAAAGTTCTGTTATTACAGCTTGTTTTTTCAATTCCAACCGCTTTCCTCCTGAATGTATTTCTGAAATACTCTCAAGAGCTACGGGATTTTTGTGGGTTTGACGTTGTATCGGATGCTTCTAAATTTACCCGTTTTAAACAGGATTTCCCGGTATTGCTTCTTCCTGCGTGAGAATGATTTACGTTTCTTAATAACATAATCTCTGCGCTTACTTCTTGCCCCCCCTATCTGTTTTGTTTTTATACCTTAAAATCCTGTTATCTACATACACCTTCTTAAAACCCGGCGATACCTAATTCTTGCCTTGCTGGAATCAAAATTACAAACTTGTTTCGCAATTGCTTATTTTTAAAATTTGAATTATATAGGCATAATACAGCCAATAAGATTAACTTTGATTTTACTACTCCATGAAAACTCAAGTTGTGTTTATATAGTAGAGTTTCCCCATTTTACAGATAGATAGTTTAACTCTATAAGAAAAATGCAAAAATACTGTACAAATTTTATAATAAAATCACGACAAACAACGAAACAAAAGAGTGTTTCTGTATTTTTTATTATAACACACTGGGGTATAAAATTGAAAGGAATTTTGTGAGTTTTTCAGAAAAATATTACAAAGGGCTGGTCAGATCAAAAGTGTATGGCTTTTGGGTGATCGGATTTTAGAAAATGGGGAAATTCAAAACATTCCTATTTCATGAAATGAATATTTTATCTTTATCTGAAATCAATCAAGTTATGTGATTCTGAAAAAAGTTGATTGAGTTTTTGTGTAGGGAAGGATTCAAATGTCAAAGCTGTTTGGGATGAAGATGAGATTGTTCCATATGTATCGGAAATTATAATAGAAGAAATGTATTTGTGGAAATAAAAGAATGTTGACAAAGTATATAATACAATTTTATAATAAAAAACATAAGTGGTGATAGTAATGGAAAAATAGTAACAGCAGTGTTAAATCTCGTTGTTTTGGCTGTTTTTATATTACCGATTACTACATATGCACAACAGACAATGACTCAAAAAGATAACAGACAGGATAAAAGTGATAGAGAGTGAGGGAGAATCATGAACAGGAAACAGCAAATAGTTTCTATATTACTGATACTAAGTGTATTATTTTGTGTCGGATGTACCAATCCGTCCAATCCGCCTCTGGCAAAAAATGAAGATGCAACGGAAGATTCTCTTATAGAAAAAGACGATACGAGCACTGCCGAAGACAGTCAATACGAAAAAAAAGATGCTTATGTAAAATTAGAGTTTGTAAACGAAATTCCTTATTCGACAGTAAAAGAATTTGATATTACCATATATAATTATTCCTCCGACATTTCATACTGCATTGTTTCTCCTGAGTGCGGAAGCGTTTCTACAGATAAAATGTATTTAGAAAAAGAAAATGAGATTACATACTATTTGCCGGATTCTATGGAAGATTTGAAACGTGATTGGATCGTGATCGAATATTACGATCAAGATGCAAATTTGATTCAGGATTCTAAAATCAGCGTTACCTACAACAGTGATGCAAATTCCGTTCAGATATTTGAAATACAAGAGACCGAAGAATAGGGATGTTTGACACATGTGAAATCCTCTCTCTGCACGAATTATGTGGAAGAAATGTCTTTCAGCGTGAAGTGAAATTAAGAATACTGAAATTTTACAGGAAGACATAAACATAAATAAGATAAAACGATAACGTTTTTCAGTTAGATGAAAGGAAGTCGAGATTAGGCGGTATAGCTCCATTTACAGGGACTGCACCGTCTTTTCGTATTTTTCTGACGAATCCTTTCACCGGATCATATCATCTGAAAACGACCGGATACTTTGGCGGAACGAGCAAAATAAGCCAATTGACTTCCTATATTTGATAAAGTATACTTTAAGAGACCGCCTGGAAGGCGTGTCATACTGGGATGCCCCGTGGGTATACTTTAAGAGACCGCCCGCAGGCGTGCGGAAATCATATAAGGAGAGCATGAAACATGAAAACTTTATGGATCCACATTGGAATGGCAAAAACCGGATCAACGGCAATACAGTTTTTTTGTAAAGAGAATGCAGATGTGCTGGCAAAGAAGGGGTACGGTTATCCAGCGCTTTCTTTTCATTATCCCGGTATTTCAAAAGCGCATAACGGGCGATTTTTACTGGGAATGCTTATAGATGAAAACGGAAACAGAGATTTAGAACAGGAAGATAAGAATTTCCAGGCAGGTATGCAGATGGTAGACGAGCTCTTTTTGGAATATGACAACGTTGTCCTTTCCGATGAAAGTATCTGGCGGGGCATGGATATGGAGAAGAAAAATCTCTGGGAACTTCTGATGGAAAAAGCAAAAAAAGGGGGATATGGTATTCGTGTGATCGTATACTTCCGGCGTCAGGATAAATTTTTCCCTTCCAACTGGAATCAACTGGTCAAAAAACAGTGGTCGCAGGAGACATTTGCACAGTATACCGGCAGAGAGGAACGATATTTTCTGAATTATTACGATAAATTAGAGCGGATGGCGTCTGTGATCGGAAAAGAGAATATTATCGTCCGGCGGTATGACGGGAAGGAACATTTTGAAGGCGGAAGCATTTATTCGGATTTCCTTTCCGCGATCGGACTTTCCATGACAGAGGAATATACCGTATCTAAGGAAGTCAGAAATTCCGGTTTGTATGGGAATACGCATGAGATCAAACGGGTGTTAAACAGCATTCTTAAGGACAGGGACAGAAAAGTCCAGATGTTTCTTATGGAGCGGCTGCAGGAGTTTTCCGATGTTTCGCAGGAAAATTATCCCAGTGAAATGTTTTCCCAGGAGGAGATTCATGAGATTTTAGACCGGTACGGACCGGGAAACCGGAAAGTGGCGGAGGAATATCTGCAGGAAGCGGGCGGGGAGTTATTTGACAATACGGTAAAAGACGTGCCGAAATGGGAAAAGGAGAATCCGTATATGCTGGATGACGTGATCCGGCTGCTGGGCACGACAAGCGTTTATTTTTACCATGAAACGATACGGTTGAAACAGGAGTTAAATACACTGACAAAGCAGACGAATAAGGAGATCCGTGCGTTGTCGAATGATTTGTCCAATCTTAGGAATTCAATCAAACATCCGCTCAAAGCCGTCTGTCGGCAGATCGCAAAACTTCTGAAACCGGATACATCTGCAGAAAGAGAGGAATAATATTATGGATCTTATCACAGCCCTTGCACAAGAGTTGGGAATCAAAAAAGAGCAGGCAAAGGCTGCCGTAACACTAATTGACGAAGGCAATACGATTCCGTTTATCGCCCGCTACCGGAAGGAAGCGACCGGGGAGTTAAACGATGAAGTTCTTCGGAATTTATATGATCGCCTTATGTACCTGCGTAATCTAGAAGAGAAAAAAGAACAGGTGCTGGCGAGTATAAACGAGCAGGGGAAGCTGACTGAAGCGTTACGGGCGCAGATTTTAGCCGCAGAGACGATGGTAGTCGTGGACGATCTTTACCGCCCCTATCGTCCGAAACGGCGGACGCGCGCCACGATTGCAAAAGAAAAAGGCCTCGAACCGCTTGCGAATTTGATTCTGCTGCAGATGACGGAACATTCTCTGGAAGAAGAAGCGGAAGCTTTTGTAAATCCGGAAAAAGAAGTTCACACGGTGTCGGATGCGTTGGAAGGGGCGAATGATATCATAGCGGAATATATTTCCGACGAGGCGGATTACCGAATTTACGTCAGAAATCTGACGATGAAAAAGGGACGGATCGTTTCTGCGGCAAAAGACGAAGGGACGGAATCGGTCTACGAGATGTATTATGCGTTTGACGAATCGATTTCAAAACTTGCAGGACATAGAATTTTGGCGTTAAACCGCGGGGAAAAAGAGAAAATACTGACGGTGAAAATAGAAGCGCCGGAGGAAGATATTATTCGTTATCTAAACCGTAAGATCATCCGCCGGGACAATCCGAATACGACGCCGGCATTGCAGGAGGCGATTGCAGACAGCTATAAGCGCCTGATCGCCCCGGCGATCGAGCGGGAGATCCGTAATATTCTGACGGAACAGGCAGAAGACGGCGCGATCCGGGTGTTCGGAAAAAATTTAGAGCAGCTTCTGATGCAGCCGCCGATCGCGAACCAGACAGTGCTCGGATGGGATCCGGCGTTTCGGACCGGGTGTAAGCTCGCGGTTGTCGATTCCACCGGAAAAGTGCTGGATACGACCGTTATTTATCCGACGGCGCCGCAGAATAAAGTAGAAGCGTCTAAACGGACGCTGAAACAGCTGATTCACAAATACGGCGTTACTTTAATCTCCGTAGGCAACGGAACGGCTTCCAGGGAATCCGAGATGGTCATTGTAGAGCTGTTAAAAGAAATTTCGACGGATCAGGGCAGGGATTTAGACGGCAGACAAAAAAATGTGCAGTACGTCATTGTCAATGAAGCCGGCGCTTCCGTCTATTCCGCAAGCAAGCTGGCGACGGAAGAGTTTCCGAATTTTGACGTGGGGCAGCGGAGCGCGGCGTCCATTGCAAGACGTTTGCAGGATCCTTTGGCGGAGCTGGTAAAAATCGATCCGAAATCCATTGGCGTCGGGCAGTACCAGCATGATATGAACCAGAAGAAATTAGGGGAAGCGTTAGGCGGCGTGGTGGAAGACTGCGTAAATAAGGTCGGCGTGGATTTGAATACAGCGTCGGCGTCGCTTTTGGAATATATTTCGGGCATCAGTAAAGCGGTTGCAAAAAATATTGTGGCATATCGGGAAGAGCACGGCAGGTTCGATTCCCGCACGCAGCTTTTAAAAGTCGCGAAGCTGGGACCGAAAGCTTATGAGCAGTGCGCCGGGTTTTTACGAATCTTGGACGGAAAAAATCCGCTGGACGCCACAAGCGTTCATCCGGAAAGCTACGACGCTGCCGCAAAGCTTCTGGAAAAACTCGGCTATACGGCATGTGATTTAAAAGAGGGAAATTTAAAGGGGATTTCCAAAAAAATCTCCGGTTATGATTCGCTTGCCAAAGAACTTTCGGTCGGGGAGCTGACGCTTATGGATATCGTCAAAGAGCTGGAAAAACCGGCGCGCGATCCCCGGGAAGATATGCCCAAACCGATTCTGCGAAGCGATGTCTTGGAGATGAAAGATCTGACGCCCGGCATGGTATTAAAAGGAACGGTGCGCAATGTCATTGATTTCGGCGCGTTTGTGGATATCGGCGTACATCAGGACGGGCTGGTACATATTTCCCAGATGACGGAACGTTTTATCAAACATCCGCTGGAAGCAGTCAGCGTCGGCGATATTGTGGAAGTGAAAGTTATGAGCGTGGATCTTAAGAAACAGCGGATCCAGCTTACGATGAAGTTATAATTATTTTTTCCTTTGGAACAGCCTTTGGGGAATGGAAAATCCGAAAATGATGCCGACGGAAATAGCGCCGGCGATTTTGAAGGTTTCCATTCCCTTTGCCGTACAGCGGCTCATGTCATTCATAATGAAATAATACGATGTATAATAAATGCCTGCGCCCGGGACAAGCGTAAAAATGCCTGTGACAAGATAGAGCGTAACGGGATTTTTACGCAGCGCGGCAAAAAAACGGGAGAGGATTGTCAGAAAAAACGTGGCATACAGTGAAGCAAATACGATGCCGGCGCCTAGCTCACAGAAGATCAGATAACTGATCCATCCAAGCGCTCCGGTCAGGGAGCTGAAAAAAAACTGGTTCCTCGGAACGCCGAAGAGGACGGCAAACGATGCACAGGCCGCCATGGCAAGCAGAAACTGTAAGATCATGATAACGGGACACCTCCTGAAATATTCTGATAGGAAATGATTACAAACCCGACGCCTACGGCGATACACATTGCGGTTAAAAGCGCGTCGAGCAAATGGATAGCGCCGGATAAATAATCGCCGTTAAATAAATCACGGATGGACGTAGTCAGTGCGATACCGGGCAAAAGCGGGACAATTCCGCCGATGACGATGGTATCCTGTCGGATGGGAAGTCCAAGGTTTAACAGGATCAGACTTGCCGCCGTTAAAAAAGCGCTTCCGATAATATTGGTCAAAAATTTGGAGGTACCGCGTTCGGTCTGGTCCATGCGCATATACTGCAGAAAAATCCCCAGGACGAGAGTAAATACGGCATCCAAAAACATGCCGCCGAAAATCGAACAAAAACATGCGCAGCCGATGCCGCAGGAGATCCCTTGGATCCAGGGTTTCGGCAGGGATAATTCCCGGCATTGTGCCAGGCGTTTCCATGCGTTTTCCATATCGCAGGTATGGTCTGTGATTTCTCTGGAAAGCTGGTTGAGCGCGGCGATCTTGCCCAGATGTACGTCTCCGAGCGGCACATGCCGTATGATACTGCAGCTTTCTTCCGTGTCTTCGTTTGCGCTGGCAAAGATACCGTTGGAAAGCACATAGACGTCGAAATTTTCAAGACCGAGCGCTTCGAGTATATGCAGCATGGTATCTTCCACGCGGTAAATTTCCCCGCCGCTGCGAAGCAGTTCGTCGCCGATCTCAACGGCAAGGTTTAAAGCTTCTTTTTGTGTGCCCATGTTCTCTTACTCCTTTCGCATACCGTCTATTATAATTTATTTTATCTTTTTTTCCAGACGTTAAGCATATTTTTTTTGAAAAAGATACATACTACTCCAATAAAAAGTAATATCAAAGCAAAGGGAGTGAGCAGAATGAATCGGAAGACATACCGTCTCTGCCTGATCGTGCTGATTGTGTCTGCCGTAGTATCCGGCGTATTCTATTATCGTTTCAGTCAGGAAAAACATGCCGTGCCAAAAGAAGCTACATTTGTATCCTGTCCGTTGACGGGGAGTGATTTCGCATGAGCGCAAATGATGAGACCATTTATCTCAAAATCGATCGGAACGTCGTAGTCTATGAACCGAGCGTAACGCTGGGAGATATTGCGTCTGTCACAAGCACAAACAAAGCGATGGTCCGACAGTTAAAGCAAAAGAAAATATACCGGTTTAAAGAAAACCAAAAGAACGAAAAATCTTCTGCTATCCGGAGAGAAATTTTCTCTATTTTAAAAATCATTGAGCTGATCCATGAAGAGTATCCCAATGCGGAAATTGACAATGAAGGAGAAACGGATTTTATTGTCGAATACGTAGTAAATCCCTATCCGAACCGCTGGCTGCAGTTTGCAAAAACGGCAGTATTGTGCGTGATCGTATTTTTTGGCGGCGCGTTTACGATTATGTCGTTTAATAATGATATCGGTATTACGGAATTATTCGGAAAATTTTACTATCAGGTTATGGGAGCGGAAACCAGCGGATTTACGGAACTGGAAATCAGTTACTGCATCGGGCTTGCCGTAGGAATTTTGGTCTTTTTCAATCACTTCGGTAAAAAGAAAATTACGCCCGATCCGACGCCTATCCAGGTTCAGCTTCGTAAGTATGAAGAGGATGCGGATACCACTTTTATAGAAAACGCCGGAAGAGGAGGCAAAGAGATGGATGTGGGTTAGACATTTCTTTTTGGGGCTGATGGGATTGACCAGCGGTTTTGCAGTAGCGGGAGGCACATTTGCGTTGATTGTGGCGATCAGCGTAGTGCCGCGCATTATCGGCATGAGCCGAACGGCAAAGGAAGTGCTGCGCTATGAAAATATGATCATAGCCGGAGGCATTTTGGGCAATCTGATCACCGTTTTTACGGATATTTCAATTCCGTTTGGGCGTCCGATGCTGGTTTTATATGGGCTGTGCAGCGGCATTCAGGTAGGATGCCTTGTGATGGCGCTGGCGGAAATTATGAATGTATTTCCGATTGTGTTCCGCAGGCTGAAATTAAAAATTGGTATGCGGTGGGTGATTACCTCTTTGGCAGTCGGAAAAGTGCTCGGCGGCCTGTGGTATTTTTTCCGGCAGATCGGACAGTAACGCACGATATTGACGGAAGGCGGCAAGGCGTATACAATGTATTCCCATAGGGCATTTCCGTTAGGACCGCGGTGTCAGCGTGTGCCCGATTGCTTTTTTGGTTTTTCATATCACAACATAAGGGGGATAAGACGATGGTGACATTGGTAGCCAGACAGAGCGTCATTTTAAAATGCAGTATGCAGGCTTCCGTGATGCTGGGAAATTATGAATTTTATTACGGCGCGGGACTTTTCTGCCGGCTGGCGGAAGTGAATGTGAAGGAAGAGATTCATCCGCAGGAACTGCATGAGCTCCTGCTTCCCAGGCTTAAGGATTTTACAGGGAAAGATGAAAAAGAGCGGTATTTGGTGAAAATGCTTCTGGCGTATCAGCCGGAGCCGGAATACGATGCGCAGATGAAAGAACTTTTGATGTGGGGGCTTGGAGAGAAAAAGATCTGGAAGGCAGATTAATTTTGCGCATGTGTTTGAATACGTGAAAGAAAGCGAGGAAATTGATTTGGCGAAGGAAAAGAAAATCAGCCCACTGAAAGCGGAAGAACAAAAAGCTTACAATGAATATGTCAAAGAGGTAACGCCGACGCACTCTCTGCCGAAAAATATGGCGAAAGCGTTTCTGACCGGCGGAATTATCTGTGTGGTCGGACAGGCGATCCTGCAGTATTGCGGAAGCCTGGGGCTGGATAAAGATACTTCCGGCAGCTGGTGCAGCCTGATTCTGGTGCTGCTGAGCGTAGTTTTGACCGGATTTAATATTTATCCGAAGCTTGCGACCTTCGGGGGCGCGGGAGCTTTGGTTCCGATCACCGGATTTGCAAATTCTGTGGCGGCTCCCAGTATTGAGTTTAAAAAAGAAGGACAGGTATTCGGGATCGGGTGTAAGATCTTTACGATCGCGGGACCGGTGATTTTGTACGGAATATTTTCCAGCTGGGCGCTGGGGCTTGGGTACTGGGTTGGAAAATTGATTGGGATATTTTAGAAAGAAAGCAAATGCATAGCGATTGTGGCAGGGCAACGGACTTAAAGGGGTCATTGCTCTGCTTTTTATTGATATGAATTAGGAGGTCAATGTGATGGTATTTTATAGAACAAGGGGAAGAATGGAAAATGTTCATGGTAATTATAGGAAATTCTCTTAAGATTGTCTTTGCTATTGATAAATTATTGTAGTAAGATTGTAACCAGAATAAAATTTATTCAGATATTGTAATGCCTAGTAACAGAGCGAATTTTTATTAAGATGATTTTTAAGGGAGCAAGTATGGAAGAATTGTTTGAACTGGAAAAATTTGATTCCTACAAAGAAGATAACCGCAGGGAAGTAAAAAAGGCGGAGGGAGGACTTCCAAATAGCCTATGGGATACTTACTCTGCTTTTGCCAATTGCTATGGCGGAGTTATCATTCTTGGTGTGAAAGAGAATAAAGATGGTAGTTGGCATACAACCGGACTAAAAAATCCCTCAAAATTGAAAAAAGATTTCTGGGATGCCATTAACAACCGTAAAAAGGTTAGCATCAATCTTTTGAAAGACGATGATGTGGAAACTTTCTCCGTGGTTGGTACAGATAACGTGATTATGGTAATCTGGGTGCCGAGTGCAAAGCGGGAACAAAAGCCGGTATACATCAATGATGATTTGCTTGGAGGAACTTTCCGCAGAAATTGGGAGGGAGATTATCACTGTACTAGATTGCAGGTAAAAACAATGTTGCGGGATCAGGCAGAGGAAACCATGGACATGGAAGTGCTCGATGAGGCTGAACTTGAAGAGTTGAATCAGGATTCCATTCGAGGTTATCGCAACAGCCACAAATCCTTTAAGCCAGGACACCCTTTTGAGCGGCTGGATGACCAGGAATATCTTAGGGTGATTGGGGCAGCGGGTTTTTCGAAAGACGATAAAAAGCTTCATCCTACGGCTGCCGGAATGCTTATGTTTGGAAATGAGTATGATATTGTGAGATATTTTCCGGAATATTTTTTAGACTACAGGGAAAATCCGGATATGGTAATCAGATGGACAGACAGACTTCAATCATCATCCGGCGAGTGGTCGGGAAATGTATTTGACTTTTATTTTCGTGTATATAATAAGATTACAAAAGATATCAAAGTGCCATTTCGGATGGAGGGCGGTTTTCGGGTTGATGATACGCCGGTTCACAGGGCGTTGAGGGAAGCATTGGCGAACTGTATGATTAATACAGATTTTTATGGAAAATATGGCATTCTCATAATCAAAGAGGAAAATAAAATTATATTTGAGAATCCTGGCTATATTAGACTTGGGAAAGAGCAGATGCGTAGAGGAGGAAAATCTGACCCGAGAAATAAGAGTTTGATGAAAATGTTTAATCTAATAGATATCGGTGAACATGCGGGAAGCGGAGTGCCCAATATTTTTAATGTATGGGAAGACGAAGGGTGGGAAGAGCCTGACATAAAGGAAGATTTTGATCCGGACAGGACATCGCTGACTTTAAAATTCTTAAAAAAACAAGCGATAAAAACAAGCGATAAAAAACAAGCGACAAAAACAAGCGATAAAAAACAAGCGATAAAAACAAAGAATAATCAGGAAAAAATACGATTATTTTTACGAGGGCGTGAAACAGCAAAAACCAGAGATGTCGCAGATTTACTGGGTTTAAGCATGGCAAGGACGAGAGAGATACTCTCTGTGATGGATGATGTCGAAGCAATGGGAAGAAATAAGGCAAGGATATATCGCTTGAGAAAAGAATCGTAATGGGCAGAGAAATATTTAATTTTTCAAAAATTAATGGGTCCTAACTTGATGCAGGCAGGATAATGCGAGTAGAATATACTTTCGTTATCCTGTTTTTTGGCTGTTATTGACGGTATATCAAAAAAAGTCTGAAATTTCGCGGATTTACACCGATTGAATTGTAAAAATATTTGTGGTACGATAGGATTCAATAATAACTTCTCGGAATCTCAATGAATGAGATTCCAACCGAAGATTGACAACTGAA
>BLMD01000196.1 GCA_011959925.1 Lachnospiraceae bacterium | reverse complement strand
AACAATGGGGATATTCTCTTTTCTTTTTTCTATTCAGTATGGACAAAAGAAATAATTTTTATTCAACAAAACCCTAAAAATACATTTTATTTTCCAAGCGCCGTCTTCTTGGAAACCTGCGTCTTTTCTTCGTAACACGCAAACGATTCCTCCACCAGCTTTTGATCGGGCTTTGGTGTAAAAAGGCTGACAACCGGTACGATCACAAGGCCTGCCAGCATGGCAATCACACCGCAGTTGATCGGCGACTGCATGATTTCCGGAAACGAACTCTTAAAGAAAATATTGGCAAGCATCAAAACGGAACCAAACAGAAAACTCGCCCAGCACGCCGCTTTCGTTACTTTTCTGGAATAGAGCGCATACATAAACGGAGCTAGAAACGCGCCGGCAAGCGCGCCCCAGGATACGCCCATCAGCTGCGCGATAAATGTCACGGAACTCTTATACTGGATCAGCGCCAAAATGGATGAAATCGCAATAAATACCACGATCAGAATACGCATCGTAAGCACCTGTTTTTTCTCGCTCATCTTCCGGAAGAAAAGCTCTTTTAAAAAGTCAATCGTAAGCGTGGAGCTTGATGCCATGACAAGGGACGAAAGCGTGGACATGGACGCCGAAAGCACGAGGATCACGACCAGTGCGATCAGCATCGGCGAAAGCCCGGAAAGCATCGTCGGAATAATGGAATCGAACCCGTTTGCCGCCACGTCGATCTGATCGGAAAACAGCCTTCCAAAACCGCCGAGAAAATAACAGCCGCCCGCTACAACCAGCGCAAACACGGTAGAAATAATCGTTCCCTTTTTGATGGATTCTTCGTCTTTGATCGCATAGAACTTTTGTACCATCTGCGGCAGGCCCCAGGTTCCGAGCGAAGTCAAAAGCACGACAAATACCAGATTCAGCGGATCCGGGCCGAAAAACGAAGCAAATACGCCGGGCGTTTCGGCAACCGTCTCATCCGTCACCCGCGCCAGCCCGTCCAGGGCTTCCATAAAGCCTCCTTTGCTACCAATCACGGCGGCAATCACCGCTGCGATTCCGACCAGCATGATAATACCCTGGATAAAGTCGTTGATCGCCGTAGCCATGTAACCGCCGGCAATGACGTAAATCGCCGTCAATACTGCCATCAGAATAATGCAGACGGAATAGTCAATATCAAACGCCATCCCAAACAGCCTGGAAAGCCCGTTGTACAGAGACGCCGTATAAGGAATCAAAAAGACAAAAATAATGACGGAAGCGCCGATCTTAAGCCCCCTGCTGCCAAAGCGCTCGCCAAAAAACTGCGGCATCGTAGCCGAATCCAAGTGCTGCGTCATAATGCGTGTCCGGCGTCCCAGAACAACCCATGCCAAAAGAGAGCCGATCACGGCGTTTCCGATCCCCGCCCAGGTGGCGGAAATACCGAATCTCCAGCCGAACTGTCCGGCATAGCCTACAAATACGACTGCAGAAAAATAAGACGTACCATATGCAAATGCCGTCAGCCACGGTCCCACGGATCTGCCTCCCAATACAAAAC
>BLMD01000195.1 GCA_011959925.1 Lachnospiraceae bacterium | reverse complement strand
TGGTGCTTTGGGAGATTATATTCATTTTGGAATTACAGTTTGCGGAAACTCAAGCCAAATAAACCCGGCAACGCCTGGATTTCGGGCGGATTTAGGATTGTGGTATCTACATAACTTCGTATTTTTTATTGCAACTCAAACATAATACTTCACAGTATGTTTGATAAGACTGTAACAATAAACAAGCAAAGACCCCAAACCAATAAGATTTGAGGTCTTTGCTCTGTCTATACCGCCGACAGATCTTTTTTATATTCCCCGGAGCAGGTTGATCATTTCAATTGCTCCCGCCGCACAGTCAAAGCCTTTGTTGCCCGCTTTGCTTCCAGCGCGCTCGATCGCCTGTTCAATCGTATCGGTGGTCAGCACGCCAAACATAACCGGAACCCCCGTCTGCAGGGAAATCTGCGCAATTCCCTTGGATACTTCCGCGCACACATAATCATAATGTGTTGTCGCCCCCCGGATCACGGCTCCCAGACAGATAACGGCGTCATATTTTCCGCTCTGCGCCATCTTCTGTGCAATCAAAGGAATTTCAAACGCTCCCGGCACCCATGCCACATCGATCTGTTCTTCTTTTACGTCATGTCTGGTTAAACCGTCCACTGCGCCGCTTAAAAGCTTAGAGGTAATAAATTCATTAAACCTTGCCGCCACAATCCCGATTTTGACATCCTTTGCTACTATATTTCCTTCAAATATATTCATATTCTGATCTCCTGTTCTGTTTTTTTAATCCTGTCTCTAATAATCCAGCATATGCCCCATTTTCTTCTGCTTCGTCCGCATATAGTAAGAATCAAACGGCGTCAGCTCCATCTGAATCGGCACACGCATCTTGATACTTAACCCGAATTCCGAAAGCCCGTCGATCTTTCTGGGATTATTCGTCAGAAGCTTCAGGCTCTTTACGCCCAGGTCCCTTAAAATCTGAGCGCCGATATAATATTCCCGCAGATCCTCCTCAAATCCGAGCGCAAGATTGGCTTCTACCGTGTCCATTCCCTGATCCTGCAGCTCATACGCCCGCAGTTTATTTATCAGTCCAATCCCCCTGCCCTCCTGGCGCAGGTACAAAAGTACGCCTCTTTCTTCCGCTTCGATCTGCCGCATCGCCGACTGAAGCTGCTGTCCGCAGTCGCATTTCATCGATCCGAACGCGTCTCCGGTAAGACATTCGGAATGTACCCGGCATAAAAGGTCCTCTCCGTCTCCGATCTCCCCTTTTACCAGCGCCACATGGTGTTCTCCGTTTAACGTATTGATGTAGCCGTGGGCAATAAATTCACCGAAACGCGTGGGCATTTTCGTTACGGCAACCTTCTGCACCAGTTTCTCGTGTACTTTCCGGTATTCCTTTAACGACTGAATGGTTATCATGGTAATTCCAAACTTTTCTGCCAGCTTTATCAGCTCCGGCGTCCGCATCATCGTACCGTCTTCCCGCATAATCTCACAGCAAAGCCCGCATTCTTTTAACCCTGCCAGACGCATTAAATCTACGGTCGCTTCCGTATGCCCTTCCCGTTCCAGTACCCCGTTTTTCTTTGCCAGAAGGGGAAACATGTGCCCGGGCCTGCGAAAATCCTCCGGTTTTGCATGTTCATCTACGCATTTTCTGGCGGTAATTCCCCGCTCTTTGGCAGAAATTCCGGTTGTCGTCTCTGCCGCGTCGATGGATACGGTAAACGCCGTCTCATGATTATCCGTATTGTCAGCGACCATCTGCGGCAGCATCAGTTTCTCTACCAGAGACTGCCCCATGGGCATACAGATCAATCCTTTCCCGTGTACTGCCATAAAATTCACGTTTTCTGTTGTGGCAAATTCCGCGGCGCAGATAAAATCTCCTTCGTTTTCCCTGTCCTCGTTGTCTGTTACCAGTATAATCTTACCGTTTTTTAAATCCGCAAGAGCCTGCTCCACCGAGCCGAATGCAGATAATTCGTCCATATTACGACCTCCTCTTAAAATCCGGCCCGAAGCAGAAATTCTCTTGTCAGGACCGTTTCTTTTTGCGCCATTCCCTGCGTTTCTTTCTGTGTGCTAAACAGCAGGCGCTCCACATACTTGCCTATGATGTCATTTTCCAGATTCACAACGGAACCAATTCGTTTTTCCCCCAATATGGTCTCTTTTAAGGTGTGGGGAATCACCGATACTTCAAACCGCTCCGATTGTACCATCGTAACGGTAAGGCTGATTCCGTCTATGGCTACCGACCCTTTTTCCACGATACCCCGGGTAATCTCCTGCTGCGTCCGGATCCGGCAGCGAACGGCGTTGCCGTCTTTTACAATATTCTCTACCGTCCCCGTTCCGTCGATATGCCCGGATACGATATGCCCGCCGAAACGGCCGTCTGCCGCCATCGCCCGCTCCAAATTAACGCCGCTACCGGATCGCAGAGCGCCGAGAGAACTCCGCTGCATCGTTTCCGGCATAACGTCTGCCGTAAATAACGAGCCGTCCAGGGCGGTAACCGTTAAACATACGCCGTTTACCGCAATACTGTCTCCGACCTTTGTTCCCTCCAGCACTTTTTGGGCACGGATATGCAGCTTGTCCGGCTCCGTTCTAAGAACCTTCCCTTTTTCTTCTATGATTCCCGTAAACACGGCTTTACCTCCCACTGAATCAAAATATCTTCTCCGATCTGTTCGATCCTTGGCTCACAGAGAACAAACGCTTCCTGCGGAAAATTTACGCCTTCGCCCGCAACCGGAGTTTTTGCGCCGAAACCTCCAAAGAGCTTGGGCGCGACATACATATCCACCGCCTGCACAATTCCGCTCTTTAGCGCGCTGTAATTAAGCTCTGCGCCGCCTTCTAACAAAATACTGTCGATACCCAGTTCTCCCAGCTTCTGCATTAAAATCTGCAGATTGATGTGTTTTTGTTCCAACGGAACTTCTAAAACCCTGCAGCCTGCCTCTCGATAGGGACGTATCGTTTCTTCGTCCCGGACAGCCGTCGCAAGAATAACAGGCGTCTCCTTTGCAGTTCTTACGAGTGCAGACGCAAGCGGCGTCCGCAGGTTCGTATCACAGACAATACGCACGGGACTCCTCTTTCCTTTTAGCCTGCAGGTCAGCTTTGGATCATCGGCAAGCACGGTTCCCACGCCCACCATAATCCCCATATATTGATGACGGCTTTTGTGTACCCGCTCCCTTGCCGCTTCCCCGGTAATCCACTTCGACGCCCCGGTTTTCGTCGCTATTTTTCCGTCTGCCGTCATGGCGTATTTCATCACGACATACGGCGTTTTGCTGCGGATATAGTGAAAAAAAACACGATTCAGCTTACGGCACTCATCTTCGCAGATCCCGGTGATCACTTCGATGCCATGCCGCCTTAAAATTTCCGCGCCTTTTCCCGCTACCAGAGGATTGGGATCCATGGAACCAATGTAAACGGTTTGTATGCCGCTCTCCAGGATAATCTCTGTACAGGGCGGCGTCTTCCCGTAATGACAGCACGGTTCCAGCGTCACATAGAGTTCGGCTCCGTCCAAATCTTCGCCGCAGTGAACTATCGCATTCCGTTCCGCATGGTATTCCCCGTATTTGTGATGATAATCCCTGCCGACGATACGCCCGTCTTTCACAAGAACGGCTCCCACCATCGGATTGGGATTTGTAAAGCCCTCTCCCTTTTTGGCTTCTTCTACTGCAAGCATCATATAATCTTCTGGCCTCATCGTCCACACCCTCTCTGACCGGCTTCTTCCATACAGGAACCGGCTCTGAAATAGCATTCTATTCCAGAGCCGGATATGGTATCGTACACACTTTTCTGATTAACGATATTATGTCTTCTTTCATCCAGACTATACTGTCGGCTTCGGAATTCTGGCTGCTCAAACCTGTGCGGTTGAATCAGAGTCACCGAATCATGCCTTGCGGCTCGTGGGCTTTACCACCGGTAGGGAATTCCCTGCATCTGCAAAGTCACCCTGCCCTGAAGATTTTGTTATTCACTTTACCGTTTCAGCTTAACACAGAACTTTGGGGTTGTCAAATAAAAAACTTTGCCTGCTTATCGTCCCAGCAGTTTCATACACTGATCCACGACCGCCTTTAACTGTTCATTCTCCTGTTTTAACTGACGGAACAATCCGTCCATATAACCCGTATCAATTTCCGGCAACACCATCTCTTCCAGAAGTTCCGTATAATACGGCGTCTTTTTTGCATAGTCCCACCAAAGTCGTTCCAACGGATAACGGACTTCTTTATGACGCCATGGCTTCGGGCCCGCATAATGCCATACCGCCGTATGCTCCCTCGCCCATGTTTCGTCAAATCCCGCATTGTATGCCGTTCTCACAGGAAGGTTGTATCGTTCTGCCTGCATATATTTAACATCATTCCAAAACAGGTAATTGAGAAGATCCTGATCATGAAACACCAGCTCGTCTTTCAGCGCAGCCGCCTGTTCCATAAAAGATGAAAATGTATAACATTGCCGCAGTTTCTTAAGATGCATCAGTAAAACCCCCGCATTGAAATACAAAAATCCTTCTTTTTCTTTCAGCGCTGCAAACAGCGAAGCCCCTGCAAGATACTCCTTTGCTGCAGAAGTAACGTCCGGACATCCGATCAGCGACTTTCCTTCAAAGTCCGTCTCATAAAACCCGCGTAAAGACCGGTTGACAATAAGATCCACGTCCAGATACAGCACACGCTCCGCTTCCGGCGGCAGAAGATCTGCAATTGCCAGACGAAAATACGATTCCACCGTAATATATTCATTGCGGGGAAGTTCTTTCGGAAACCAGTCTGTCTCTATCCGGATAAAGTGAAAGCATTCTCCGTACCCCTCCACCAACCGCCGGATCATCTCCGCATCTTCATCACTGAAATCTGCAGACAGCAAATAAATATAGATATCTTTGTCCCCTCTGCTATCCTGTTCCAATAACGAAGTCAGCATTACATATAAATATTTCAGAAACGCCCTGTTTGACGCAACCGCTATGTTCATACCCTATATTCTCCTATTCCCGAACGATGCAGAACATCCATCAGCTCTGTTTGGTCCAAAATATCCTGTTTTAATTCCGCTGCGCGGTTATGCCAGGTATGCCCTGCCTTTGCTTTTTCATATCCCCGATCCGCGATCTCCTGCGCAAGCGTTTCATCTTCCAGCAATGCTTTGATTTGGTCCGGCAACGATGAAATTTCCTGCAGTTCAAACAGCAGAAGTTCCCGACGGTCTGTCCCGTCTGCATCCGGTTTCCCGCAAAACTCCTCTTTCATATAGACTGAGCTGTCGGAGACCACAACCGCTCCCTGCAGCATACCGTTAAAAATCCGGTCATGCGTACCGTCTTTGAACCAGGTCATCGTATTTAAGACTATTTTGGCGTCTTTCATTTGTTCCACAATTTCTTCTGCAGCGACCCGCCCGCCGTAACGGACATTCGGCAGCCCGATCCATGCACAGTCTTCCCATCCGGCGCCGTAGAGCGTAATTTCAATTCCGCTTTCTGCCACCGCCTTTACCGCCTGTTCCCGGAAATAAGAAACCACGTACAAATCAACCACATGTAAATCTGCAATAATCTCCGCCAGTTCCTGCCCGCAGAAGCATACGCCTTCCGCAAGCAGAACCTCTTCCAGCACGTCTTCCGTCGTCCTCTCCGGATGTTCCGTTAACATCCGGTAAGCTTCCTCACAGACTTTTTTCACGTCAAACCCCTGATATCCGGATAAATCCGGAATCACATTCTCTGCAAACGAACGGGAAAGTCCGCCGGCATATAATACGTCTATCTTTCGTTCTCTGACAGGTTTTCTAACGCCGCATGCTTCGATTCCCCCGTGCGGCAGAAACCCGGAAACCGGAATCTTAGGATAAAACCGGCTGACATACGCCATATGGTTTCTGTCCGTGCAGAGGACTACGGCATTCCGCGGAGCCGCCGCCAGCGCATTGTGATAACAAAACGGATGATCCATCAAAATATTGATACAGGGAATGTTCAGTTCTTCCCACAGATTCACGCCCGGATGCAGCTCCATGTTAAACCCGAGATTATTGAATGTAACGGCAGCCTCCACGGGACGCGCGACAAACTGCGCCAGGTTTTTTAAGCTCTGCTGCATGTCCCGTACGTCAAACACCATCGTTTCATACTGCATAGTTTCCAATTCCCGTTTCAATTCATAGATAAATAAATCCAGCGTATCATAGACGCCGACAAAAAATAAAAGCCGTTTCACGTTCCAATCCCTCCCATGCGTTTTTATATGCCTTCCGCCAACACTTCCGCAATTCTTCCTGCACCTGTTCCGTCCACCAAATCCTGCATTCGTTCCGACCGTTCACGCCGCAATGCGGCGTCCGTATGGTATCTTTCCAGCATCGCTGCGATATGAAACGCTGCGTCCTGCTTCCTTGCGTCGCCCGCATACGCAATGATCCCTTCTTTGTCAAAAGTCCTCACATTCTCAAGCTGATTGTCTGCAAAAGAATAGGATATTGCAGGCGTGCCCACGGCGCATAATTCATATAATGTCGTTCCTCCGGCGGAAACCGCAAGGTCAGCCCGTTCCATATAGGTTTCGATATCATCTACGGCTTTGTGTATATGCAGATTCGGATATCTAAGGGACATCTTACACAGATCATGATATCTTGTATGGTATCTCCCGCAGATTACATGAATTTCTTCATACGCCGCTTTGTGCAGGCGCCCTAAAATCTTTAACGTCATATCACAGGGATCCGACCCGCCGGACATAAGCAGCAGATTCTTTACCTTTGGCCGGATCGTTTTCTTTTCACAGCCGGCAAAAGCTTCTCTTAAAGGGACATACTTTAACCCAAGGTATAATTCTGTCTTTGGATACCTGGCGGGATAGCCGCACGATTTCCAGTAATTTGCATAGCAGATCAGTCCGTGCACCGGATACAAAAACGCATTCAGATCATCTATATAATATGTTTTTACCGCTGCGGAAAGTTGATCCAGATATGCCGGAGTCACCCGATAGCTGTCGATCAGCAGCTTTTTGATCTGCAGCTTTTTGACCGTCTCCAGGAGAATGGGCAGTTCGGCTTCCATATCGTTCCAATCCGAACCAAGAATCCGGTATGCATATCCCCTTTTTTTTAACAGCTCCTGTGCCTGAGCGTCTGCTACAAGAAATACCGTCTCCTGCCCTTGCTTTTTTGCCGCATCCGCGATCGACAGACAACGCATCATGTGTCCGGTGGCGATCGTCTCATTCATATCCGTTCTTATATATAACATGGCTTTATCCTTCATACAACATTTTACGTCTGCGTTTTCTCCGGTCTATACCAGGATACCGGTTTTAAAAACCCTGACAATTTGCATCAAATTGATCCGCCGATACTTCATAGGTATATTTTTTCTCATAAAATCCCGCTTTGAAAAAAGCACGCTTTGATGCCTGGTTCTCGGGTTTTACTTCTCCGACAAACGTCCGGATGTCCGGAAAATCCCGCCTGGCACAAACGCACGCTTCCCGCAGAAGAAGCGTTCCGTATCCCTTGCCCCTCATACCGGCACAAATACTGTAACCGATCTTTGCCGTTTCTCCATCCAGCTCCATACGTACCTGTCCGATCGGCTGTTCTTCCTTCATGTAGATATACTGACGCCTGTTCGGATCGTTCAGCAAAGCTTGAAACCACTTTTTATGTTCCTCATACGTGATCTCTTTGTCTGAAAACGAATGTTTCCGCACAAGAGGTTCATTTGCCCATTCAAACAGTAAATCCATATCTTCTTTTTCTGCCGCTCTCAAATAACACGCCATCTGCTCCGCTCCGTTTCTGTCTCGTTTCTCTCATCCCATCTTAAGACCGCATTCCCTGCGGCTATACTTCCGTCTCATCAATCGGCTCGCCAAACGCATACGCCTTTTTTGCCGCTTTTCCCAGCAGTTTTCGGTAATATTTAGGTTTGATGCCGATTGCCGGGCGGATACTCTTTATATTTTCCGGCGTAAATACTTCACCGGCATGAATCGGGCGTGCCGCCGCCAGAGAACGCCGCATGGCAAGCCCGCTCTTTTCCTGTTCTGTCAGCTCATACGAAGGCTTTCCCAGCAGCCGGACGGCATTTCGCACATCCGCAGCCATGTCTGCAAATTCTTCCATCTCCATAGAAAATCCCGCATCCGGATTTGCTATATCACGGCTTAGGCAAACGTGTTTCTCTATCACCTTCGCCCCAAGGGCAGCCGCCGCAACAGGCGCCAGAGAACCCATGGAATGATCCGATAATCCGACCGGAACGCCAAAGCGCTCACGCATCTTTGGTATGACGGACAGATTCATATCCTCATACCTTGCAGGATACTGGCTGCAGCATTTTAACAGAACCACACGCTCATTGTTCTGCCGCCTGCATGCTTCTAAAGCTTCTTCGATTTCCTCTTCACTGCCCATGCCGCACGAAAGTATCATCGGCTTTCCCCTGCGCGCCGTATATTCGATCAGAGGAATATCCACCAGCTCAAACGAAGCGATCTTATAAAATTCCGTCCCGATCTCTTCCAGAAAATCCACCGCCGTCGGATCAAACGGCGTAGACAAAAAATCCACGCCCACCTCCCTGCACTTTTCTTTTAACTTCGGCTGCCATTCCCATGGGGTATACGCTTCCTGATACAGCTGATAATATCGATATCCGTCCCAAAGACCGCCCTTGATTTTATATTCCTCTCTGTCGCAGTCGAGTGTGAGCGTATCTGCCGTATAGGTTTGGATTTTCACGCAGTCGGCTCCCGCTTTTGCCGCTTCTTCTATGATTCGAAATGCATGTTCTATCTTTCCGGCATGGTTCGCCGACATTTCGGCTATAATATATACGCCGTTTTTCATTGTTTCATAGAGATTCATAACCCCTCTCCTTTACACTCCGCCTGTGAAATCAAAAGCCGGTATTTCAGCTCCGCAATTTTAAAGTCTTCTTCCGTATCGATATCCTGCACCTCGGATTCCGGAACAATGATCGGCAGGATGTTCTCTCTGACCACTCCGTTGAACCGCAGGTACGTTTCGGTATGATACAGGTAAAACTGTCCCGCATCATGATATAATGGCTCAAGATCCTGCGAGCGGGACCGGAGATATTCTTCATATTTGTATGCAATCGTTCCGTCCTCCCGTTGGACAAAACACCGCTGCGGCGGATACGAAAATCTTACCACCGGCATCACCGAAACCGGCTGCTCTAGCTCCATCAGACGCATGGCTTCTTTGAGTTTTTCTGCCGTAAGAAACGGCGCGGTAGGGTAGATACAGCACATATAATCAAATCTCTGACCCAGTTCCCGATACCGCCTTATCACTTCCAGCAGCACATCCGACGTGGAGGCAAAATCATCCGACGTTTCGGCGCTGCGGAAAAAGGGCACGGCGGCGCCGCATGTTACGGCAATATCCGCAATCTCTCTGCTGTCCGTAGATACCATGACTTCGTCAAACAGCCCGCTGTCTAACGCCGCCTCAATGGAATAGGCGATCATCGGCTTTCCGCAGAAGTTTCGGATATTTTTTTTCGGAATCCGCTTACTGCCTCCCCTTGCCGTAATAATTGCAATTGCTTTTTTTTTCATGATATTCCCGCTCCTTCCATGACTCTTTCATGACAGCCGTCCGACACATAAGTTTGGCACACGACCGCCACGGCATATTGGGAATAATTTTGTTCGATCCAGTTTTGATCGCCGGTCTTTTCCGCCTGATATTCTATCCGCTTCAACGCATATTTTAGGTTCCGCAGTTTTAAAAATAATTCTTCATTCGTCATGCCGGCTTCCCAAAAACGGATCGGCGATCGATTCGTTTCTTCCAGCCAGTCAATCTGCACGATCGATTCGTATTCTCTCAAATACAAATATCCCTGATTATTTGCATTGGAAAACAAATCCCTGAGCTCTTTGACATACCCTGCTGCCATCAGCGCTTCGATCTCTTTTCTTGCCGTCTCCTTCGCCTGTTCGTAGGCAAGCAGATGCTCGCTTCGTTTCCGGAAAAGAAAGTTTCCCATTTTTGCATATTTCAGGCAAAACCGCTCCCTGTAATGTTCATACCGAAGCATTTTGCTGTATGCATTGTCATGATAACACCAGGGCTCTTTCTGGTACGGAACCACAACTTTATAACCTGCCTTTTGAAATTCCATGCATTGAGAAATATCATAGAAATCCCAGCCGTCAAAAATATCTTCTCTCCACCGAAGATCATGACGGGTTGCCAGAAACAGCCCGTCCGCCGCCTGCACCTCCATATAACCGCTTTCCCTAGACGGCTCTGCCAAACGAAAAGCATCATCACTCTCCTGCATACTTTTGTAATCCCAGCCGGCAGCGGCGCCATCGAACTTTCCCGCTCCGATCATTCCGACCATACCGATTGTTTCGTCCGACTGAAACAATCGTAACAAATCCCGAATCAAATAACGATTTCGGACAAATACATCCTGATGTAGATATACTTTATATTCCGCATCAGAACGTTTCATGCCGGCATTATACCCGGCAGCCATAGACGAAGCTCCTTCTATGGCAATCAACTCTGTTTCATAGCTCTTTGGAATATACAGTTTTTCAATATAATGCCTGCATTCCATATATTCTTCTTTATCATTTACACAGCTGATAAATGCGATCTGTTTTGGATTCATAAGCATCTCCCCTGCGTACCGCGGCATTCATCGAATATGCCGCTTTACTTTCTCAATCACATAATCCTGTTCCTCTTCTGTCAGTCCCGGATATAACGGCAGGCTGATCATATTCTTATAAACGGCTTCCGCGTTCGGGCAGTGTACCCCGCGGTATCCATGCGTTTGATAATACGGATGAAAATAAACCGGAATATAATGCACGTTAACGCCGATCCCATCTGCCCTAAGCGCCTCAAATACTTCTCTTCTGTCCCGGTGTTTTACCTGAATGATATACAGATGCCAGCCGCTGTCTCCTCCCGGCATCTGAAACGGCAGGATGACGTCGGAACAATCTTGGAATGCTTTTGTGTAGCGATCCGCCAGCCTGCGTCTTTCTGCCAGAAACGTATCCAGCTTTTTCATCTGGCTTACACCGAGCGCACACTGGATATCCGTAATCCTGTAATTGAAACCAAGCGCCTGCTGCTCATAAAACCAGCCGCCTTCGTTATGTTCCATCCGGTCTGCATCCCGGGTAATCCCATGGCTACGGAACAGGCAGATGCGCTGATACAATGTTCTGTCGTTCGTAACCACCATGCCCCCTTCTCCGGTCGTGATCGGTTTTACGGGATGAAAACTAAACGTGGTCATATCCGAAAGCGTTCCTATTTTTTCCCCCTGATAAGATGCGCCCAGCGCATGCGCTCCGTCTTCGATCACAGTCAGGCGGTATTCCCTGGCTATGGCATGAATTGCTTCCATATCGCAGGGCTGCCCCGCCAGATGTACCGGAAGGATCGCTTTTGTTTTGTCTGTGATCTTTTTTTTGATCTCCTCCGGATCGATATTATATGTTTTTTTATCCACATCCGCAAAAACCGGCTTCCCGCCGCAATAGAGCACACAGTTTGCCGACGCCGCAAATGTCAGGGGCGTCGTAATTACTTCATCCCCCGGACCGATCCCGGCAGCAAAACATGCCGCGTGCAGCGCCGCCGTACCGTTGGAAACTGCAGCCGCATACTCTGCTCCCGTATACTCTGCCACTGCCTGTTCAAACTCTTTTATTTTCGGTCCCGTCGTCAAAAAATCGCTTTTTAGCACCTCGATGACTGCCTGAATATCCGCCTCGTCCATACTCTGTTTTCCATATGGAATATACATCACAATTCCTTCTTTCTGTTCTGTTTCTCATTCTGCCCGTTTTTACCGGCATCTTCGCTCCATTGCTTCAGACGTTTGTTTGCCGGAAGATACGTGCCGCACCGTCTGTAATAAGCTTTTGCCTGCGTCTCGTCGCCCAGGCATTCATAGATCACACCGATGTTATAATACGCCGCATAGGAATTTACGCCGCTTGTTTTGCAGCTCGTCTGGCGCGCCGCTTTTTGAAATTCTAAAACGGCGGCGTCAAAACAGGCGTTATTCATATAAATCAGTCCCATCAGAAATTGAAAATCCGCCGTATTTCCAAATTCCGGATAAATCTGCTCAAACTGCAGCGCCTCTTTCGGCTGGCCGCTGTTGAGCAGCGCATAGCCATATGTTTCTACCATATCAATCACATATTCCAGGCCGGGATTTAAATCAAAGGAAAGTCCCCGGGAAAAATACCCGCAGGCGCTTTGATATTCTTCCGCCATAAAATATCCTTTTCCGAGCTGATAAAGAATATACGGGATTTTTTCCCCGTCGTTTCCTTCTTCCAGCCGTTTTAATTCCTGCTTTAGCAGGGAAATATTGCGGTATGCCTTTTCCCGCTTTTTCTCATCCGGCAGGTCATAGCCGGTATGCCGGATGACAACCGGCGTCTGGTAGGTTCGATACTCTCTCCCGTCTGCCGCTTCGATCTGTTCGTGGATCCGGCCTTCATACCGGTATTGTTCTTTCGGAAAAATCCGGTTGATCCACTCGGTTTTCTCCTGAACCTCATTCTCTCTCGTCAGGATATTCACCCGCCAGATCCTCCCCACGTCGCCGGGATGACGGGAAAGCATCTCAAGCAGCCCGTCAAAATCAACGGCGTCCAGGTATTCGTCACTGTCGATCACCATGACATACGGATGCGACGCTTTAGACACCGCAAAATTTTTCGCCGCCGCAAAATCTTCGCACCATGTAAAATCATAGACACGATCCGCATAGGCTTCGGCAATCTCTTTCGTCCTGTCCGCAGACCCCGTATCTACCGCTACGATCTCAAACGGATACGGTTTTAAACTGCGCAGGCATCGTTCTATATTCTGTTCTTCATTTTTTGCAATGATACATACCGATAGCTTCCCTGCTTCCAATCCACATTCCTACTTTCTTACTAACACAGTAAAATCATATAGTTCATAATCATGCAAGAGCGCCACGTTCCTGGAAAAATGCTTTTTTGCATAGTCAAACCAGAATAACGGGTCCGCATAGTACAGATCGTCTCTCATATACTCTGCATCGGAATAAGAAGTTAAGCAGTTAAATGCAAACCCCTTTTTGGAATGGCTGTGAAATTCTTTCAATATTCCCAGCATGTAGCGTTTCCATTCTTCATTTTCCACGGTCCCTTTGACATTAAAAATACCGCTTGCAACGATATAATCATATGTCTGATCCAACGTCGCCCCCTGTATCAACGCAACTTCTCTGTTTTGTCCAAACTTCCGTTTTGCACAGGAGATTGTCTCCTCTACAAGATCCACTCCCGTATACCGGCAGCGATATCCCTTCTCCTGCAGATATACAAAAAAATCACCGTACCCGCATCCGTAATCGCAGATAGAAAACTCAGCCTTCTCCTCCCCCGCTGCCAGCTTCTCCAACTGTTGAAACCGTATGTTCTGGGCTTCTTTTGAATTCCAGTCCAGTCCTTTCACCGTCGCGCCGTACCGGTCCTGTTTTTCTTTAAAGTAACGCACCGTCTGCTCTAATATTTCTTCATTCTTATCCAAACGTTCTCTTCCTTTCCTTCCCGGGCCCTCATATTCCAAAACTTTTCATATAGTTTTTCGCTTCCGGTCCCTTATGAAAAATCAAATCCAAAACAGAAACTCCATGCTCAAATTGTTGCAATGTCTGCGCATATTCCGGATATCCCGAATAGTCCATCCACTCAAGCGCAATGCCTTCCTCTGCAAATAGATTCTCTCTGATATAATCTTTTGCCGCAGGTCCCGACAAATAAGAACCGCCGCCCGCATCTTTTACAAGCTGTACCAGCCGCTCTGTTTTTCCCTCTGCCAGACAATAATCGGAACTATAGGATATTTTTGTCCCGATACCGAGAATATCACAAATTTCCCGAATAAAAAGATAATTGATCCTGCTCAGATACGTTTCTTCCCTGCAGGCTTCATACACGCGTTTGATCCGCTCTGCATAACGCTCAAAACATTCCGCCTTGGAATAACTGTATTCTATGCTTCTCCAGTGTTTGTCCGCCCACCTGCCGTCAATCACTTTTGTTTCCCTGATCTTCTGACTGAACTTTCCCGTATGCAAAACCGGAATGCTTAACCAGATCAGCCCGTCTTTCGTTACAATTTTATTTCGGTTTCTCCAATCGTTTTTTGTATACTGCACGTCGTCATACAAAATAAATTCATCTACCATATGAATGATATCAAAATAGCCTTTCCACGGTATATAATTCGACTGCAGTATCGCAACTTTTTTTCTGCTTTTCATTGTAATTCCCGCTTTCTGCCGTTTTCATTGTCCAGAACTGCTTCCGCAAGTTTTTCAGCGGCTGCCGCGGCGTCCTCCTGCGTAAGCCCATACCACATGGGAAGCCGGATCAACCGTCCGCTCTCTTTTGTCGTATACCGATCCTCACCATAAAAACGCCCGAACTTTAATCCTCCCGGTGAAGAATGCAGCGGAACATAATGAAAAACCACATCGACGCCCATTTCTTTCAATCGTCCCATGATCTCTTTCCGCCGCTTTATATCCTTTACTTTGACAAAAAACATATGCGCGTTATGTACACATCCCTCCGAAACAATTGGAAGATCCATCGGAAGCCCTTTCAGCTTTTCATAGTAAATATTCCAAACGCTCCTTCTGCCGTCATTAATCCGATCGGCAATTTCCAGCTGCGCGTACAGAAGCGCCGCATTGATCTCGCTTGGAAGATAGGAAGAACCAATGTCCCTCCAACTGTATTTATCCACCATTCCCCGGTAAAAACGAGTGCGGTCCGTACCTTTTTCCCTCAATATTTCCGCCCGTTCGATATAGGCTTCGTCATTGACCAAAAGAGCTCCGCCCTCTCCCATTGTGTAATTTTTTGTTTCATGAAAGCTGTAGCAGCCGAATGTTCCGATTGTTCCCAACGCTTTTCCTTTATACGTTGACATCACGCCCTGCGCGGCATCCTCGATCACCGGCAGGCGGTATTTCCCTGCGATTTCCATAATCCGGTCCATCTCGCACGCAACGCCGGCATAATGTACCGCTATAATCGCCTTCGTACGTTCGGTGACCGCCGCTTCTATTTTTGTCTCGTCTATATTCATCGTATCCGGCCGGATATCTACAAACACTGCCGCCGCCCCTCGCAGCACAAACGCATTCGCCGTTGAGACAAACGTATAGGACGGCAGGATCACCTCGTCTCCCGGCCGAATGCCCAGAAGAATCGCGCACATTTCAAGCGCCGCGGTACAGGACGTTGTAAGTAAAATTTTGTTTGCCCGAAACCGCTGTTCCATCCATTCGGTACATAGTCTCGTATACTTCCCGTCTCCGGCAATCCGGCTGCTCTTTAATGTTTCCTCTACATATTCCGCCGCCTTCGGCAGATAAACCGCTTTATTGAAGGGTATCATTGATTTCCCCCTCCCCTCTCTGATTTTTAAGAAGAAAGCTTTTTTACCGCGTCATGTATCCGTTGAAACGCTTCCCCGTTATCCACATTTAAATTTGCCTCCGCTGCCCTTCTGCAATTTTCTTTCTGTACATGCATAAATTCCCGGTCTGTAACATAACGGCGGACCAGCGCCGGCATATCCTCCAAACTGTCACAGGCAAATGCGTCCCCCGATACTGCCGCCACGTCGCAGCCGCCCAGCGTGATCACGGGAACCTCCTCCATCATCGCAAATAAACCTCCGGTTCCTCCGCCCTGTCTGGGCGGATTGACAAATACGTCTCCGATGCCGACCGCGCTCTTAAAATCCGACTGATACCCCAGAAAACAAAACCGTCCGGCACGGTTGCCCTCTGCCATCCGCTTCTGAAACACAGGACATTCTCCGATCACTGCAATCGTAAACCGCTCCTCCAGATCCAGCATTTGAAACAGAATCTGCTCAAACGCCTCCTTGATTTCCAGATCCAGCCTGTTTCCCGCGATCACAATGACAAAGTTATCGTCCGGTATGCCGAAATCCGTTTTCCGGTACTTAGGAACCGACGTTTTCTCATCAAAATGATACATGGCAAACCGGACCGGCAGTACCGTCTGCCCGTTCTCCATCAATGCATCCCACAGTGCTTCTTCGTCAGGAGCTTCCTCAAGCACGGCGATCAATTGTGCATTTGTCACCGGCACTCTCCCTGTCAGCCCCATGGTAACTACCGTCGTAAATTCTCTGCACAGCCCCGCAAGAATTGTCTCGCTCCCGATTTCCAGAACATACTCCGGCTGTTCTTTATAAACCATACCTGCCGCCAGCTTTAACGTCTCTATATAATCGGATCCCCGCAGTTCAAAATTATACCCTTTTACCTCTGCATCTGCAAATTCACGTACAAAAGGTCCTGTCTCATGCATCATATTCTGACTGAAAAAACTTTTATTCCAATCCCAATAGCCATCCACGCCGAAATAATGGCAGATATAACACTCCGCTTCATATCCCATGCGCGCAAGACAACGGCAGATCTGTATTACGTAGCCAGTCGGCGCATGATATCGATTACTCATCTGAGACACAACAAGAATGACTTTCTTTCTGCGCATCTCAAACGGCTGTACCGGATACCGGCAGTTCATAGCGTCGCCCAGCTCCTCAAGAATTCCTTCATACATATGCCGCATATTCCGGTATTCTTTATATTCGTTCCATATACCGCCCGTAAATAGAAAGAACCGAAACTGACTGGCGTCATTCATTCTCTCCCACAGCGGATAGCGTTTGGATGATAACAGCCGGATCACATAACGAATCACTTTTCTGTCCCCTGTTTCCCGCAGCAGGACTGCCATAAAATAAATTGCGGCGGCATAATCCTCTTCCATGATTTCATAAACCGTTAACAGGCAGCTGTTCTGCTGCTCTTCTTCCATTGCCTGGTATGCATCTTTCAACTTCTGCACAAGCGCCGCGCTAAATTGACTGCCCCCTGCCAGCTCTCCGAGCATTCCATGAATTACCGCATAAAATTTTTTTTCTTTGTTATTGTCCGCACAAATACCCATAAATCGTTTTCTCACCTGCCATATTTTCTTTTTGATAATCGGCATGATGGTTTAATTTATAAAGGAACCCGCCTCTTTGCACTTTTTCGATTCTCTCCGGCGTAGCCTTCCCGTTCATCCATCCATGCAACGCAAACACGTCCGCTTTACAGAACGGGCATTGTTCCAATTCCGCTTTCACTTCCGGAAATTCCTCAAACGCAGCAGCGATCACATAATCGATCAGATAATAATCGATCAGCTCATCTTCTACCTCCCAATAATACCACAAACTCTCCATCAGAAACTGAAACAGTTTTTTCCCTTTTGGGGCATACCAGAAATTTCCCGACCATCTTCCTTTCGTAATATCCGCCGACCATACCGGTGTCTGAAAACGCAGCGTATAGATGGGAAATGCAAATATATCCTTTGGGAACGGAGCTGTCAAAACATACGTCGCATCGATCCACATCCCGCCGTATCGGTATAAGAGCTCCGCCCGCATAAGATCGGAAAGATGCGTATAGGAAATCTTTCCTTCATTGAACTTTTGGATGACTGATCCGGTAAAGGAAACATAGCGCATACAATTTTCCAGCGTGACCAGACGAAACGCCATGGTTTCTTCCTCCAGGCGTTCTTTGATGCTCCGGATACAAAGCCGGATTAATTCCGGCATTTCCGCTTCTCCCTGCCACCAGCATACCCATACCGGCATCTTTCCTTCAAAATCATCCGCACAATCCAACGGCTGCGCCAGCGTTCCCTGCATCGCCCCCATCCGGTACAGGCGCAGAAGCGGTTCGATTTTTAATTTTACGCATTGATACATCAGGTCTGCTTTTTTTTCGGCATTTAAAAAGTCCGAAGGTTCGATCAGTTTCATTGCTTCTTCCGTCACTGGCTCTGTCTGCATTAAAAGCCAGGCCCGAAACAGGCGCTCCGACAAAAAACCCATCACCCGGCTCTGGTATTCGTCGTAACCGGTCAGATCAATTTTTTGTTCCACCCGAAATAAAATATCAAACAGCCATGCGCAGTATCGGTCAAAAATATCTTTACGTGTGATCCACATATTCCCCACAGAAACCAATATGGTCTCCATGGCAAAATCAAACGCCGAGAGATATGCGGGATACTGTTCGGCGATTACTTCCCTGCACAGATCCAGATCTTTTGTATAATGCCTCTTGGCATAATGCTCCCGGACATCGGCGTCTTTCACACAACTGCTGTTCGGAACGATGATCGGATAAGAAGCGATTTTATCCTCAATATAGGCGCGGTCCAAGAGCTTCTCTTCCCTGACAAAATAACGGCGGTAATGGCAGATTCCAATGATATCGCAGCGTACGTTTTTCCACAGCCAGTACAATCCCGTCAGTTCACAATAACGGGGATTTTTCTCAGAAATATGGTCTCCGGTATGATCTCCGATATAGCCGAGTTCCCCGCTGCCCGCCCGCCCGACATGAAGCAGCACATACGCAGGATCCGGAATTACTGCAATTTTCTTATGTGTCATGACATAAATTCTTGTATCCATACCCTTATGCTCCAAAATCCAAAAGATAATAACCGCTGTCTTCTAACTTAAGATCTCTGGCCAACGCATTGTTCCAACGTTCACGCCATATCTGTGGAAACCGGTCCGTCAGAAGATACCGGGCGCACTGCGGAAGTTCCTCTGCCAGCTGAGAAAGCGGCAGCTCCAAAAGAGACGCATCCATTCCCAAAAAAACGGCAAGATCATACCGCTTTTCCCTTGGTTCCGCCAAAAACCGATTCAGCGAAACCCGGGCATCATACACCGTATCCCAGACCGGAAACTGAAATTGGGGAAACAAATCGATACCGTCCAGGCAAACCTCCGCCGGCACTTCCCGGTCCATAACCTTCCGGGACACGCTGCCGATCCGTTTTAAAAACATCCCGATATCCAATACCCGCTGCGGCGCAAGCTGCTCAATCGTTTCAAAATACATATAGATATCATTTTCATTCTTTAAAATCATGTGTATCCCCCGAGACGGTCAACTGCCGGAACCGGTAATCTTCTGCGCGAGCGCCAATACCTGCTGCATCGTATCCATATCCTGTTTATACTGCATGGCAAGTGAATACTGCCGCTGCAGCAAAATCCGGATTGCTTCCCTTAAACTGTTTCCCCGATCAATATAAAGCTCCTGATATACGGACGTCTCCGGCAAAAGCGCATCCGTTTCCTCACCGTTTTCCATTCGTTTCACAAACGCCTGTATCGTCTCTTCCATCTGATCAATCAAACGTTCCGGCCTGTGGTTTGGCAGAGGATTTTTGATTGTTTCGTCCATTCTGCCGCTTAAGAGATCCGCTTCGCTGCAGCAGGTACAATAAGAAGAAAAACTTTCGATCCGGTCAAAATAATCTTCGTCCTGATTTACGACAAGAATCACCGGCGTTCCAAGCGCGATGCAGGGCAGCGCGCAATGCAGCCGCCTTGTGATCACAAGATCCGCCCCCTGATACCTTCTCAAATAAGACTCCAGGCGTATTTCCCGGCTTTGCCAGTCGTCCCATCCCCGTTCCTTCTCGGGCAGAAGATGTGTAAGCTGCACCGTCCCGCGTCCCGTATCCAGACGATTTACATAGCAGGCGATCTCATCCGACACATCTGTAAAGATCACTTCATGACTTGGCGATACATCCGGAAATTTCGGAAGCGTCAGCGTCAGACAACCCGAAAAATAACCCTCCACGCCTTTTTCCCGAAGCATTTCCATCGTCTTATGATCCCGGCAGCCAACCGGTCCGTGCTGCTTTAAATACCGGACGGCATATGCGTCCAGATAATTATACTCTCCGAAAATTGTCCCGTCTTTATTAAAATGCGCGCCGATCCACAGCGGCGCAAGATACGGAGACGGCGGAAACGCATAGCTGTAATGAATATACCAGCCGTTCAAAATGGCGGCCACAGATTCTTTCTCCTTCGGCACGAAAACATCCATACTCTCTCTGTCAATATAATAATCCACCTTCGGAAGAAACCGCCTGCCCGCATAAGAGAGAATATCGTCTCCCAAATTGTCCGTATCCCGATAATAAATCAATCCATATTTCATTCCTGCTCTGTTCTCTCCTATTCTACATTATACGCCCGGCGAAAGCTTTTTCCGCCTGTCTTATATGCCCGACAAAAGCTCCTTCAGGCGTTCCTCAAACGTAAACTCCCGTTTTACTTTTTCATATCCGGCTTTTGCCATACGCATGCGCGCATCCTCATGCTTCAAATAGTATTCCGCCTGTGCATACAGATCCTCCAGGCTTTCATACACCGCGCACTCTTCGCCCGGCACAAAATGCTCCGTCAGCTCCTGCCCGAAACTGCTGAGCACAAATCCGCCGCATCCCATTATGTCAAGTACCCGAAGGGGAATCCCCGTCCGGATCGTCTTTAGGGAAATATTCAGATTGATCCTGCTTCGCGAAAAAACAAGCGGCATCCTGCGGTAATAATCCGCATACCCTCTGAAATGTACTTTATCCAGCCGCGCATCCGTATCCGCAGAATACAGATCCACCGCAAAATGCCGGGATAACAGGGAAAGCGCCAGATAACGTTCCCGTCCGGTCGCCTCGCAGGCAAGCAGAAATTCCAGTTCCCGGCTTCCCATCTGAAATCCTCCGGTATCCAGGCTGCGATACTCCTCGTTCATCTTAAGCAGCAGCTCCTGCGTAACCAGCTCCGGAATCACATATCCGCCGGCGATTTTCATCTGGGAATTTACAATCCCTTCCAAATATCCCCTGACGTATCCGCCGAGCGGGGCGGTATACTTCGCGTACTCCGTCTGATACAATGTTCCGACCATCGAAACATCCGCCCGGCTCTGCTCTGCCCCGTACCGCAGAATCCGTTTGCCGAATAATTCCGTATCTACGGCAAGCGGTAAATGTTTTGCGTCTATGCCCTGCTTTTTGTATTCTTCTGCCTGTCCCCGGTCAAAGAAATAAATCCGGCTGCACGAATGCTTCATGGCGTCCAGATTCCGGATATGCACCGGAGAATCATAGACCCAGGAAACATATGGCACGCCGCAGGATTCGCACACCTTAGAAATCAACGGGGAAAAATTAACCGACAAAACCGCCCGGTACGCCCCGTTTTTTACTTTATTCTCGAATTGTTCCAGAAATACATCGTCGTCTTCCCAATCCGTAAACTGGTACGCATACGTCTCATATGAAATATTTAATTTTTGTAATGCCCGCTCCATCCCCTCGTTTAAAAAGGAATGCCATTGAAAAAACAATACTTTCATTCCGGCTCCTATCCAAAACAGCTTTTACCAATTCTTCGGAATATAACAAGTAAGCCAGCTTCTGTTATTCAAAAGCTGGCTTTTTCCTACTGTCCGTCCTATGCGGTTACTTCCCTTGCGGCTGCACCCAGATTTTCAAACATCGGAATTAAAGCTGAGATCGCCTCTGCCATAGCCGTATCCTCATTGGCTTTGATTGCATCGCCGAGCCGAAGAACCGCCGCGTTGAATGCATCTTTTTGAATGCGTTCTTTGCCTTCATTCAGCAATCCCATCGTACCGTTTACTACCTCGATTTCCCAGTTCAATGCATCTACGATCCCTTTTAAAAACTGGTTTGTATCCTCTAATCGTTCTCCGGAAAGTTCTTTTACAATGATATTCATATTTTTTAATACGCGGTCATTGAATTCGATCAGTACCTCCAACGCCTCTTTCTGCTCTGCTCTGTTATCTTCCATGACGTTCACCCGGCCTCCTGGCCTGCCCTTTCTTCTTTTCTTCTGTTTTCACAGACTCATATATTTTATATCGGCTTTTTCTCTCTGTTTCTTAAGTCCAAAGCGTCTCTCATTTTCGGACGCGTCTTCAAACAGAACCCCTTCGTATGTTTACCGAAGATGCCGTACTTCATGCTCATTTACAATCATAATTTTATTTTGATACTCGATGCGTGCCTTTGCGGCCGCAAGACCCGTCTTTAATTGGTCAAATGCAAACCTGTGCGTGATCAGATCCGTCAAATGCAGCGTGCCTTTGCCGTATGCGTCGATCACTGTATGCCAGTCGTCTCCCGGATCATGGCAGAATGACGAATTCCATGTGCCTGTTACACGAAGCTGTTTTCTTAATAATTTCCAATATACTTCCTTCTCAAGCGCCATGTCTCCCTTTGGATTTCCCACTGCCAGAACCTGTCCGCCCGGTTTTACACAGTTCAGGCAGTTGGCCAGTGTTTCGTTTGTCCCGGCGCAGTCGATCGCAATCGAAACGCCGGCGCCGCCTGTCGCTTCCAAAATACGGGAAACCACCTCCCGATCCCCTTCTTTGCCGCCTGCATCCAGGTATTCATAAGATGCGTGCGCCGTCTGTTTCATTTTCATCCCATGCTCTTTGTGATGTCCGGCTGCATACAGCGTACGGACGCCGAAGATGCGCAGCCACTGCGCCGCAATCAGCCCGATCGTGCCAAGGCCAAATAACGCCGCCGTATCGCCGGGCTCAATCTTTAACCTGCGGACTGCATGCAGCGCCACCGAAGCAGGCTCTAACATCGCCGCCGCTTCCATACGCATCCCATCCGGAAGTTCGATCAAATTCCATACGGGAACCGCCGCAAATTCGGCAAAGCCGCCGTCCCGCCTCGATCCCAGATAATCATAATTCCGGCACATTTCATACTGTTCCTCCCTGCAGGCAAGACATTCCTGACAGGGGATCAGCGGAAATACTCCGACGCGCCTGCCGATCCATGCCCGATCCTTCTCGTCGCAGACATCCGCCACCCTGCCTGCAAATTCATGGCCGGGAACCGTCGGAAAATGATATGTTCCCGTTTCAAAAATCCTGGGTATGTCAGATCCGCAGATGCCTGCCGCCTCTACCTTCACCAACGCCCATCCGCTGTTTAACTCAGGCATGGGCACGTCTTTATAGTTCAGCCGCCCGATTCCTTCTAATACGTAAGCTTTCATGCTTCCTCCATTATGTTCTCAAACCGTCTCAAATCCTCTGCCGTCGTAATCTTAAAATTTTCTTCTTCTCCGTCTACCAGTGCGACCGGTATCCCCGCTTTTACCGCTGGTTCACTGCTGCCGCAGACTGCAAGCATTTCTTCCTTTGCCAGGCATTCGTTTGCCTTGAGATATAAGCCAAATGCAAAGGCTTCCGGCGCCTGCCCCGCCAGTATCTTATCTCTCTCCAAAAGAGAATCGATGCGCGTTCCGTCGGCGCTGTAATACACGGTATCCTTCATCTTAAGCACGGGCATGGCGCCGCCGGCTCCTTTCGCCGCTTCGATGCATCGTCCTATCAATCCGGCAGATGTAAGCGGCCGCGCCGCATCCTGTACCAGGACGATATCGGTTTCCTCCGCGCGTCCCTGCAATGCATACAGGCCGCTTAACACAGACAGCTGGCGGTTCTCTCCGGGTGACGCAAATCCCTGAAATTTTTTCCGGACGAAAGACGTTTCCGAAAACACCTCCTGCATCTCCTGTAAAATAGTTCCGCGCCATTCCTCTGCGGCGACAACCACATAGGCATCCAGATCCCCGGACCTGCCGATCGATTCCATACAATAACTTAAGATGGTTCTGCCACAGACCTTATAGTATTGCTTAGGCAAATCAATCCCTTTCAGGCGGCTTCCCGCTCCTCCGGAAAGAATGATGGCAAAATTCAAAACGCTTCCTCCTTTGACATGCAGTGTTTCCGAACCTCCCCAAGCAGCTCCCGATAGGGTTTGTCCTTACCGAACAATACCGTCGTCCCCAGCACAAATCCTTTGACGCCTTTTGGCGCGTACGTTTTGATTTTATTTAACGAACAGGCTCCGTCCCAGAAGACTTCAATGTCACGTTCTTTTCTTGCCTCTAAAAATTTGTTTAACTTCTGCCCTATGTAGGGGAGAAATACCTGCCCGGCATTTCCGGGATTCACGCTCATGACAAGCACCCGTTTGGCAAGATACAAAAGTTCGTTCACCGATTCAAACGACGTGCCGGGATTTACGGCGATTCCGGGTGTTACCCCCGCGTCGATCAGCGCCTGCAGTGTGCTTGCCGGATGATAATCCGCTTCCGGATGCACGTAAATCACGTCCGCCCCGGCATGGATAAAACCGCTTAAATAACTGAGCGGGCGCTTAATCATCAGGTGTACTTCCACCGGTTTTTTCGTCAGGCTCCGAATGCATTTTAAATCCTGAATCCCCATACAAAAATACGGTACGAACTGCCCGTCCATAATGTCGATATGATAGGTATCGATGCCGCCTTCCTCCAATAATTCGATTTCTCTCTCTAAATTTGCATAATTGGCGCACATCATCGACGCCGATAGTTCTGTCTGCATGTCTTATCCCCCTGTGATCCGATTCTATGGCAGAAAATTTTTATCTGCATAAACTATGTTGTACTGATTGCGATACATTTCAAAAAAAAGTGTAATCAGACGCTCCGATAAAAATCCCGGATACCTGTTCTGATACACGTCCGTGCGCATTCCCTGCCGCTTCACTACGGTTTCTATAATCGGAAACATCCAATTACATAAAACATTCAAAATCTCTTTCTTCATGATAAACATATTACACGGACAGTACAGATTTCCTGCAAACACTTCTTTCACATGATGAAACCGGGAAGAATCGTGCTGCTTTAAATACGCAAGCATAATATCCCAATCCTCGGATACATGCCGATTTCTGTAATTTCCTTCCACACTTGGCGCCACATAAAGCGGAACCGGTAAAATCACATCTATTTTATACCGCCGCATACGTTCTTCCCAGTCTTCTGGCAGCAAAAAATGCCTGCGGTAATGGACAAGGCCTACGATGTCTTCTTTGGCATGTTTCCATATCCAATACAAGCCCGTCAATTCACAGAACTGCCTGTTTCTGTCGGAAATATTTTCCCCTGACGAATCCAGCACTCCATGTTCCTCTAACCTCTCTTTTGTCAATGCTGCGCCGACCTGTATGATCTTTTCATAATCTGCAAGAAACGCATCCTTTTTCAGCGGCTTATCAAATATAGATTTCGCTACATATATGCAGGCCTGCATTTCACCCTGATCTTTACCTGACGGCTCACCAAGCGTATCCGTATCGTTTATTTTTGCAAATCTTCTGCCGATGCCGGAAAAATATGCATTCAAATATGCATTGCGTAATTTTAAATCCAATTCCACGGTAATCGGATAAATATTCTGCATTCCTAAATTTTGAAGTTCTTGTACAATCGCAGCATGGTAAACAGAACGGGTTCCAAGCACCACGGGATAATTGCGATTCAATTCTGCGTTCTGGCTTAATCGGATCACTGGCACACCATCGATGCTGTCTGCATTCTGTTCGTCATTATTCACAAGATACGACTCCAATACAGCCTTCGGATATAAATACCGAATATACGCCGCCGCTGTCTGCGCCCTAGAATGAGCGCCGAACATATAAAAATTATAGATCTCCATATTTCCACACCACTTTTCTATAAATACTTTAAGGCCTCCCGATGCACACATTCCTCCAAATGCATATGATTCGCAAGGTCTGTATCATCTCGGCTCCAACAAATATCTTCACGGATTACTTTTGCCGGAACCCCTGCAATGATCACATGATCTTTAAACTGTCCGGAAGTTACCGCGTTTGCACCAACTACAGAACCTGTCCCTATTTCCGTCCCCGCCAGCAGATATCCCCTTGCGCCTACCCACACATGGTCATGTAGAACAATATCTTTAGAATCATTGATTCTGGAAAGCGTATTTCTATCAAAAATATGATGCGCATCATGTGTTCGGAGTACCACTTCGGAGGAAAACAAACAATCTTTCCCTATAAAAACCGATGCATAGGCAGCATATATTTTTATATTCACAATTGTTGTCCCGGCACCAATTTCCACTCTCCCATGATTCCCAAGCCAAATAACCAGCTGATTTACCATGATATTTTTTCCGAATCTGACCGTATTTCCAACTCCCCGAATGCTCACAGAGATATGATCTGACAATGTTTCATCGTAAAAAATCCGATTCCCCCGTTCGTCTTCCCATATGCCGTCTGCTCCCTCTGCCCGAATTCTTTCTCCTGTTACCACAGTTCCCTGATCCGAAAGGATATCATCTGCAAACATATAATCTATTCCGATTTTTTTCAAATCCCCTGCAATCGATTCTTTTGTCGTCGGAACCCGTGCAAAAATAACCGCTTTCGCACACTCCAGTTTTGCCAGCCGATCTCTTGATATGACCGGAATCCCATCGTATGAATCTATATTCAAACCGTCCCACTGTCTGTCACACAAATAGGACAGCTTCATTTTCTCCTTAATTTTTTCACTTACGAGCGAATAATAGTATCCTATTCCGTATCCCACGTAAATGAGTCCCATTACGATCTCCTCCTAAAACCAAAGTTCTGTCAAATCACGTCCCAACAGCTTCTCAAGCCGCCGGACGCTTCCGTCAAAATGCTCGCATAATTGCGTTCTCTGCCTGTCGGTCATTTTTACTCCATATATTTTTTCTGCTTTTGCATATAATTTCTGAACTTCCAAACATTCCCGTTCTTTTTTGGATTTTTCTTCTGCATCCAACAAGTCCCGTTCCCGAAACAGCATAAATTTACGACCTGCCAGCTCATACCCTTCGCTGTCCGCCATCACAAAATTCCCTTCATTGACTATCGGAAGTTCTGTAAATTCCCGTTCTTCACAAACGCCGATATATTTCAGGATCTCATGCAGTTGTTCATTAGGATTTTGAATCAGATCCTCAAATAAGATCACGTTTACCTGCTCGTGCGGATATTCCTTTAAAAACGATTCCATCCAGTAATCATACTGAAAGATCTCCGGTTCCTGCGCAATCAGCCCGGAAAAATATTCATCGAACATAGACACATGGAACCTTCCTCCCGACCGCCGATAGGCTTCCAGAAGATTTCCCTCCCCCAGGCGGTTCGCCATTTTAAAATATGAAAATACTGCGTCCACCGGATTTCGCACAAGAAACAGCAGACGGATCGTTCCTCCAAATTCTGCATGAATTTCTTTTGCAGACGCCCAGAACGTAGGTTCAATCATTCCTACGATCTGGCCTTTTCTAATATTGTCAAAATAGGCAGCAATCAGCTTTTCTCTGGCGCCCTCTACCATATGAAACCAAGAAAAATAATGGCTCTCCTTTTTGTCAGACAAATATATGGCAGGAATCTTTTTTAACGCAGCGTACAAGGAAGTCGTCCCGCACTTTTCAAAACCTGCCAGCAAAAAATCAAGCCCCTGATAAACCGTTTTCTCTCTCCCATCCATTTTTCTCTGCATGTCCGTATACAATTCCTGGGTCATAATTCGATATGATGCGCCCTTAGATAAAACCGTCTCTTCCATCGCATCCCAATGTTCCAAAGATGCTGCAATAATCACACTGCAATTCCGATGCGTTTCAAAAAAATCCGCGGCTTCCAGAATTTCCATTCCTTTGTAATTATGGTCGGCGTCTTTTCGTTTTGTCACAATGATCCCTAAAATCTTTTCCTTTTCCCCGGCAAAGATCAGATAATCGATTAATGTCTTTCCATAGTCGCCGGCGCCATAAATTGCCGCACATTCTATATGACGAAAATATTCTTTTAGTTTATCCACATTATACAATAGCGGTTTCATTTTCCCCATCGTTTCATTCTCCCGTCTGCCCATCTTCCCAGATGATAACATCCGTCAGGTTTATTTTCTGTATTGCCTCTGTATTCAGCCATTTTATTGACAGTTCCGGCACGCCGCCCAAAACCAACCTATGTTTCACCTGCTCTGTTATTCTCTGATTCAAAACGGCAATCACAACGTAATCAAACGCCAAATCCAAGGCTTCTTCCGGCGACATCACCGGATACCCCATCTGCTGAAATTTTTTATAGTTTCGATCGCACCAACCAACCACTTGTCCGTTCCCCGTCCGTTGATACATATCATACAATGATGTGCCGAATGCGCCTGCGCCGTAAAGAACCATGCGGCTGCCCGGCTCCATCCGTTCCAGAAAGGATGTTTTAGACAACCTCATATATCGTTCCAGATGATTCGCTGCACGCACCATAAAATGATGCAAAAGATACCTCTCTGCCTGCGGCCATACCAGCTCTTCCCATTCGGTTCCCTTTAATATACGGCTCCATCCCCAATACTGCATGCGGATATTACCAACTTCCTCGGTCTCATTCCGAAATCTGCGCATAGCAGATTCTTCGTGGATACAATAGTGATAATACGCCTCTGAGAGAAAACTGACGCTTTCTGCCTTTAATATCGCCGGATATACGCACAGTACATCCTCCCCTATCGTCAGATGATCATCCGGCAGCATCACACACGGCTCGATCACTTCTCTCCGGTATAATTTATTCCACAAATACGGGCGTATGCCAAGTTCAAAAAACGGTTCATAGCACAGCATTTTTGAATAGACATCTTTTTGCAGTTCCTCGCCGGAATACACACCCGCCGGAATCTTATCCAAAATAACCGCGCTCTGTTCCCCAGACGCCTGCCCCCTTCCGGTTTCCATATATCCTGCCACGACGATATCTGCATGTCGGCGGTTCATCTCCGTATACATCCGTTCGATTGCCTGTGCTTCCAGCCAATCGTCGCTGTCCGCAAACGCGATAATCGAACCTGTAGAGACGGACATCGCCGCTTTTCTGGCAGCCGTTACGCCCCGATGCTTTAACCTGAGCGGATGCACACGGGGATCTCTCCGTGCATAAGAAAGGCAAATATCAAACGACGTATCCACGGAACCGTCATCTGCCAATATAATTTCCAAATCTGGCCATGTCTGTCCTATAATGCTTTCAACACATCTTGACAGATATCTTTCCGCATTATAAATCGGCACAATCACCGATATCAATTCCATTTCCTACTCCTTCCATGTGACGAAAGCTGCTTACATCAGTATCCAGCCTTTCGGAATCACAGACGGCATCCAATGCTTCGGCGCAATGACAATCTTTTCTGCATGTTGGTTTAACCAGCCTCCCCAAAAGCTAAATGTGCTGTTTGCAATAATATTATGCCTGCATGCACTCATAAGAATCAGTTCCTCGTAATCGGGCAATCCAAAATCGCCGACATATGCATGTGGATAGTTACATGGCATATGTTCCTTCACCCATGCAGTATCATCCGAGAAAAACAGGAAAAAAGGCTGTTTTACGTTTGCCGCAATCGCATCCATAGCCCGTTCATAATACCGTCCGCGCTTCATTTCTTTATTCAATGACTGTGCGCATTCTGCATATAAATAATCTCCGCGCCGTATATGCACACTGACGGTTTCTCTTTGCTCCATTATTTCCGCTAACTCTGCCGGAACCCTTAGCTTTTTTTTCAGCGTAAATTCTTTTAACAATATGCTTCGTATCGGTTCTATATACTTTCTGTGAAAAAAATGCCCCATCACATAGGTATCCTTGAGTGTAAGCAATTCCTCCTGATATGCGCACATATCCGCTTCATCCGTCCGAAAAGAATATCGAAGCATCCCGCGTTTTCCCAGCTGCCATTTGAATTGTTCAACCGGATTGCTTCTTCTCAGATATGACCATGCTGTCAGATTGTTTGGTTTCACAAACGGAATCGTGACATTAAAATGATAAACGGCACATGTTCGCTCCACGGTCAAATCTTCCATCGGAAGTCTCTCTTTAAACATCCTGCGTCCTTCCAAATAAACTTTTTGAGAAGATGTCTCCTGCAGCATTCTCGCATATGCATATTGAAACATCTGATTTCCGAGCCCTTCCCAAATTCTTACAACAACCATATCTCTTCCTTTCCGAACTGCATATCGTCTTTTATTTATAACAATTCATTTCCAGCGACATAATCCTCATATTTCTGACACCCCAGTTTTTCTAACTGCTCTGCAATCTGCTTTGTCAACCGTTCATCTTCACAGGAAATTATGACAAAATAATCCCGAATATGCTTCTGATCCAAAGCCATAATCGGAATTCCAAGTACCGTTCTGCCGTGTTTACAAATATCATTATCCCAAATCACATCCGCATCCAGCCGGCATTGTGCAAGAAGATTCCGACATCCGAACCCGGCGCCGAATATCGCCAACTTTCTGCCTTCTTTTGACAGCGATTTTTGAATCATGCGCATTGTAACAGCCGCCTGTGCGGATAGCTTTTTCTGCTGTTGATAAATCAGTTCTCCAAATATATGAATCATATCCGCATACATCATATTCCAATTGACGCTATATTCCGGTATATCCACATCTGTATCTTGAAACAACTTCTCCGATCCCAGATATTTCTGCGCAATTTTCTTATTTTCCTCTGCAAAACAATCCAGAAATTTTCTTCTCTCTTCGGTTGAAAAATAACCCTCTATATGACGGTCCGAAGCTTTCGTACTATACGCCGCACCGATACTGCGGACGGCAAGCTGCATCTGCTTTGCCGCAGCATCCTCCCTGATCAGAATCGAATTTAAATTACGTTTTATCTCCAAAAGATTGCCGGAGAGCCGTTCGTTCACAGATGAACGAACGGCACATTCTTCCCAATCAGGGTAAATGGAAAGTGCCGCCAGAAAATCAGAAACCACATCGCCTCTTTCTCCTGAAAACTGCTGCTTTTCATAAACCCGGACATGCAGCTGCCCTGTCCCAACAACATCGGCAATCTCATTTAGTTTTTCCAGATAAGAAAGCGAGGGGTCTTTGCCGTTTTTTATATAATCAGAAAAGGTTTCCGACCGATATGGACGCTCCTTCACTTCCTGATTCCACCAAGACTCTATATAACGATCCTGTCGCCTTAGATAGACAATGACCTCAATATGGTCGTATTCTTTTTTACATGCTTCAAAAAAAGATGTCAGATTCCATCTCCAGATCATTTCTTCCGATAAAATAACGTTGCTATCTTCCAGCCGTTTACGAATCTGTTCCCACATTTCCCGCCATATCGCATGTTCTGTATTCACACGCCATCCTGACGTATGATCCACCACTTTGCCAAGCATTGTTACTGCCGCCGAATCTGCGTAATTGGTATTGGATTTTACGTCCGTTCCTCTCTGTACATCCATGTACTGCCAGCCAAATTGCTGCAGCATGTCATAATTCTCACAGAGAAACTGCTGGATCGCGGTTGTTCCTGTTTTTGGCGTTCCAATATGAATTACCAATTTATACTTCATCGTATCCTCCGATTTTTAAACCCCCTCATTCCGCTTCCACTTATCATAAAAGGCCTTCCTTTCTGCCTCCGAATAAAAATGTCTGACCTTTTCATTCTTAAAATAGATCTCAAAAAGCCGTTCCTCTGCAAGAGAAAACCGTTCTTTATATGCTTTCATTGCAAAACGATACGATTTCTCTCCTGATACATTTCGATTTTCTAGTTTAAACTACTCAATGCCAAACACTTCTTTCATTTCCCAGTCAAACCATTCAAATTCTGTGTTCTCGCCCCCCCCCCCCGCCAAAATAATACCTTTCAATTTCAAAAAAATCCACATCCGAACTATAGCGGTTTAGACTTGGAATATTTTGCCACATAGCGGATATCTGCCTTGCTACCGGATCCCGAACAAGGCTGATAATCTTTCCGGATTTTATTGACAAAAGTTTATATAAATTATTATCGCCAAATCCTGTATCTCCTAACGTATGACAATGGAGCGCATATCTCCCAAAATTTAATATACTTCGATAAACAGACGATGAAGCCACTTTCCCTGGTTGATACACCAAGATAATTTCATCATTATGTAACGGCATAAAAGAAAAATACCTCCATGCATTCGGAATCTGCATCCCTATTTCATTACGCAATCTCCGTTTTCTATCCTTTTCCATACGTTTCTCTTTATAATCACAGAGCAAAATCCCTTTTTTACCTTGTTTTCCAAAAGCGCTCCATACACCGCCGCATTCCTAATGAGTGGAAGCAATATCTCCAATACTGCATTTTTGCAATTCCGTCATAATTACGGTTCCATGGTTTTTCTTTTGTGTTGTAATGCAGAATTTTCGCCGCCTTAATTTTTCTTCTGCCGTTGGATGATCCATCCAGCCGTAATAACTGAAGATTATAAATCTCCGATGAACACCATACTAAATGATGTTTCAGGCAAATATTCAAAACGCTTTGATCCGGATATATCATTCTATGAAAATTTTTCTTCAAAACAGAAAGAAAATATGTCTCTTCAAATGCCTCCCGTATATTGTTCAAATATAGCAGCATTACCCCCGAATTAAAATAGCGTTCGTTCTGCCGCATTCCAATCCTTCTTAAAACGTCTCTTTTTTCATTATCCGGAAACATATCTTCACATACAATTGCGTACTGTCCCTTATCCGGATACTCATAAAACGACTGAATATTTCCATTGACAATGATATCGGCGTCCAGCCATAAGATTCTACTCACATTCTCCGGAAGCAGCTTTTGCATCTGTAATCTGAGATTTGCTTCCTGCCTGTAACGCGGATCGGCTCCTATTTCGGCAAAGTCATCTTTCTCTGCCTGAATAAATCGAATTTTTATCAATCGTTTTTCCCAATTTATGACTTTTTCCCTAAATTTCACCTGAGCGTGAAGTGAAATATCAAAATGCAGAATATATACGAAAATTTCAACCCGGTTATGACACGCCAAGGAATACAGCATAACCGACAGCGGCTCCAAATAGTTCTCATTTACTGCAACCAATACATTCATTTTTCTATAATTCATACAAAATATCTTCTAGTGAAGAAATCCTGTAATCCGTCAACTCTTTAAGCGTACGTTCAATTTCATTATAAAAATACACGGCTGTTACAATGATCAGATCTACTTTGGGCAATTCTTCTTCTGGTGTAAATATATCAATATCCGCACAGACTCCATCTGCATTTTTATCAATCGCATATTCCACTTTCACATCAGAATCTTTCAATTCATCATACAACCGTTCCCCTACATAACCCATGCCATAAATTGCAATCTTATGAATGCCTTGCTTTTGTAAATAAGTAGCGATCGATTTTCCTTCCTGTTTTGTGATAAGCCACTGATTAAAAAGCTGAAGAATAGCAAGATGTTTATCTGCATACATTTTAAACTTATCTTTCTTCTTCCATCCCATTCTGCTTCCAAGGAAGACTCCCATCCCGAGGGATAATGCCGCTGCCGCCAATACCTTCCCTTTTCCCGATTTATTTGCCATAATTTAAATCTCCTTTCTGTTAAAGAACTTCACCTGTATAAATTTGTTTTCCATACTCTATGATTTGATTTCTAAACTCCAAAAACGTCAAATAATGGTTCTCATCAACCCCTATTTCCTTTAATGTAGCAATAATGTCATTGCAATAATTCATCGTTGCGATACAAACAAACGCATCTTTCGATAGATCCTGCAGTTTGAACACGGGGTATCCCTGAAAATCGTTCTGCGTGTGATAGCTATCCAGAAACCCCATAACTTCTATATCGGCTTTTAAAAGCAGCTCTAAAAAATAATACCCCGTAGTACCGGTTCCCCAAACATATACATTTTTCCCATTGTTCAATATACTGCTGACAAACGGAAGATCATTCCTCAAAACCATCTGTAGAATTGTTCTATCATATTCTTCATCGGGATTTATGCGTCCAAGAATTTGTTCTTTCAGCGTATCTCCATGTTCTCCCAAATGATTCAGAGAAATCTCCTTCCCTTCGCTCACCGCTCTGTAACGCTGAATCTCACTTAGGCCCTCCCTTCTGAAATTTGTAAATACATCCTCAACTTCCATAATAACATATCCGGCATTGTGCACCCGAAGAACAAAATCGTAATCGGCAGCAATCTTATACTGTGTTTGAAACATTCCGATTTCATCGAATACTTTTCTTCTCACAAAAAACGCAGGATGGTTATATATCATATAAAAATGAATATCTTCTTTCGTGTGGGAACGTTTCCGCTTTAATTTTCTTCCCCGAATCACAGAATTGACCTCGCCTCCCAGACAATCAATCCGATTGGACAAAAAATAGCCCGCCACACGCGTAAGGGTATCCGGCTCATACCAATCATCGCTGTTTAAAAAAGCAATCACATCGCCGGTTGCATGTTTGATTCCTTTGTTCATCGCATCATAAATTCCCTCATCCGGCTCACTGAGCCAAAAAGCAATCTGCTCAGCATATTTTTTCAGGATATCCACCGTACCGTCCGTAGACCCGCCGTCAATCACAATATATTCCTTGTCCTCATATTCCTGGCCTACGACGCTTTTTATCGTCTGCTCCAGTGTTTCCTTACTGTTAAAACAAACTGTAATAACTGAAATCCTCATCCTCTGCTCCTCTGCACAACGTCAGGTTCTCATGGCAACAGCCAGATATTCTCATTATATGACAATCCTTGCCCGATCAGATAATCTGCTGCTTCATCCTTTTTATAATCAAAACTGATAAATACATAAATATCTTCCGTAAAGGGGATTTCTTCCGGCTTTAAAACCGGAAGAGAACAATAACTTCCCTGTTTTGCCCGGTCAACAAACGCCTCCAATTTTATATTCAACTGTAACGCTTTCAATAACTCATACGCGGCCTTACCAAAAAAACCGGCTCCCCAAATATACGCTTTCTTTTCGTTCTTTATATTTTCTTTCAGTAACGTATAATACAGACTGCTTTCATACATCCATTTCTCCAGCCCTGCCGGTTCGATCAGCCGAGCCGTATTTTGTACCCTTAGTTCCAGTTCTTCTAACGGAACATCCATCGCTTTAAAATGATCTTTCACAAAACAATAATATTGTTCAATCTGATTCCTGATCACTTCCGGGGAAAAATGATTTTCCCAGGTATACGACGCATTTGTATGTATGGTTTCAATTTCTCCGCTTGCATAAGCCAATAAGCACTCCTTTAAACTAGCGGCTATACAATCTGCCGAAAAATCTGCACTGACAAATCCGTTCTCTCCATTTGTAAATAATTCCGGAACGCCTGCCACTGGTGTTGTAACAACCGTTGTATCGTAAGTGACTGCTTCCACAATAGAAGTCGGAAAAGACTCGTCAACGCTTGTACACAACATGCAGTCGCTTGATTTCATCAAAGAATCGATATCTTCTACAAAGCCCAAAAACCGGATTCGATCCTGTAATTTTTTTTGCAGTACATAGTTTTGGCATTCTTGTGCATACTCTCCCTCTGCATCTCCGGCAATCGTCAGTTTAATATCAAAATCCTCCAGGCACCGTTCCACAGCCTGTATTCCGACAAGCTGATTTTTCCTTACCCCCACTTTTCCGACCATAATAATCCGAAATTCCCGCATTTTATACCTGCGCTTCTTTCTTTGCCGGCATAACGGAGGAAGCGGCCGGATGCATCTGGAAACAATCTTCAAATTTTTGCTCCAGACAGCAGAATACAACTGCGAATCACACAAATGATACCGCGGATAAATAGCTCCATATACTAACTTAAAATCTGCTTCTTTCATTTGATAAACATTCATCAAATGCGGAATTCCCAGTCTTCGTGCCGCCAGTTCCGCAGCTATATTCAACTGCACACTGTGAAAAAAAGTGATTCTTTCTTCTTCTGCAAACTCCGAAATTGCTTTTGCGGCATGAATGGCTCCAAGGAAATCTATCCGGCGGAAATCAAACGATGTACCAAATGAAAGAATTTTCACAGGAAGCTGCGCCTTCCTGCACCTTCGCATCCCCTCCTCATTCCCGTTCCCATTTTCATCACAGGGAATGACTACGATCACCTCATATAATTCAGACATCAGCTTTGCCTGCCGTAATAACAAACTTGCCGCCCCTCCAAATCCCCTTGGCGCATCCAAAAAGAAAGCAATTTTCATAGAAATCCGATCCTTTCTTTCTCAGTTCCAAAACATCCGTCTATCCCTGTTCCTTTGCCGCCTGTTCCGATAAAACTGCATGTATCGTTTGATATAATCTCCGGCTGAATTTTTCTTTGGACCATCTTTGCACTCTTTTATAACCGAGTTCTGTTAAATTTTCACACAATTGGTCATCTGTCCACAATTTTTTTATGCAGTCCGCGATTTCTTCCGGTGAATCCGGATCAAACAGCAATCCGGCTCTTCCAATCTGTTCCGGCATCGCATAATTATTCGAGACGGCAACCGGACAGCCTAATGCCATCGCTTCCAGCGGCGGCAGATTGGTTGGTCCAAAATAAGTAGGCATAACCATTCCCACCGCATGCTTATACAGATAAACCATCTTCCCGTCACTGACAAATCCCAATGTCGTAACATAATGTTCCAAACCATTGTCCCGGATAGCTCTTTTTACTTCCCGATAGTTATTCTTTTCTGATCCAACCAAAACAAGATGAATATCTTCCAATTCTGTCTGCAATATACGTATGGCTTTTATCAGATTCATATGATTTTTATGTTTCCAGAACTGCGCCGGATAGAAAATATATTTGGGCGGCACTTCTATGAATTCCTCTTCTGTAGTATAGATATATTCGGGCACAACATATGGTAAACTGACCACATGAGGTTTCCTTGAAAATTTATGAAAGTAAGATTCTTTATACTGCCTTCTCCCTAATTTAGAATCTACCAGAATACAATCCGCATGCCTTGCAAGATACTTCATATATAGTTCACGCCTGGGCAATGCACTGCGCACCTCAGGAAAATGCGGTTCATACCGATGCATCAAATCATGAACCGGCACAATGAATTTCACACCAAATTCCGGTACGAATACTCCCTGCTGCGTTGAAAAGAGAAGATCTATCTGTTCTTTCTCAATCGCTTTGCCAAGCGGCGTCATATATCGGTCATAAATCGCCGCAAGCTTTGGAAACATGCTCGTAAGACGGATTTTACATTCGGAACTTTCCGGAAAAGGACATCCAACATATCTGATCTGCGCATTTTTACACCACTTCTCCCAAAACCGGTTTCCGCACAGCGCAATCAATTCATAATCGATACCTGCTCTCTCTAACAAACAGGTTACAACAAATACCGCATATTGATGCTCTCCTCCGTTTCTTGGGCTTGTAGGCAATATTAATCCAATCTTTTTCTTCTTCATCTCAATACTCCTCAAACTTATACTGCTCTGGCCATAAAATAACTCGTCCATGAGCGAAAATCCGTTTCGGTTAATGTTTGGCAGTCCAAATTATCCAACAGTTCAAACCCTGCTTCTTTTAACAAAAATTCCAATTCCGGCCTGAAAAAATATCTCATTTTATGCGTTTCATGAACAACTTTCACCTTTCCTGTTTTCTTATCAATGATAAAAATCTCATAATTAACATCTACGATATTTTTTGTATCATACATCGCCGGTCTTGCAATGCGGACTAATCGAAACCGCTCATCTTCCGCCTCTTTTACTCTGACAGCCGGTGGATCGCTCAAAACGCCGGGACCGTACCAGACATCAAACAGAAATATTCCTCCGGATTCCAACACGCTTCTTGCCGATTGAAAAGCGCTTAATATATCGCTGTTTTCATTCTGATAACTCATGACATGAAATAATGAAATTACCCCGTCATATTTTTTTTCGGACCGGAACGATCTGATATCTTCCACGGATAGCGCCAATTCCACCCCCGCCTCTTTTACCTGCTCTCTTGCCAATTCGATCATCATAGGACTCATATCAATTCCGGTACATGCATAGCCCATCTTTACAAGTTCCATATCATGCCTGCCTGTACCGCACCCGAAATTTATTAATTTCGTCACATTCTCTCCGTATCGCTTCAAAAGGGTGTCGATCTGTTCCGCCTCCTCTTGATAGTTCTTATCCCGATAAAATGCATTGTAATAATAAGCATATTCCTGAAATACTTCCATACGGCAAATCATTCCTTTCTTCCCGTAAAAACCTGCATCATTTAATCCCAGCCCTTAACGCCATACGGCAGCTGCTCGGCCGGCTCAATAAACTCAGACGGTTTTTGGCGGGGTACTGCACACCACGCACAGCCGTCCATATAAGGATCCAGATTTAACCGGATCAACGCTTCTTTTAATTCTTTCTTTGTAGAATAATCGGCAAAATCCAGATAATCATGATTGCTTTCAAAATCAGATAATTCTACAAATCTTTGGATTCTTCCACATGCTGTCAGTCTACCCTCTGCAATCTCCAGAGGACAAAATTTCGCTTGTTTACATGACATGTAACAATCGATCAAATCCGCATGGCTCATTTTACTGTCATACGGTTTTGTTCCTTCGATTTTCCACCTCTGCTTTGCCAGATAATTCACACGGATTCCCTTTTCTTTATAAAATTTTCTGCTTTCATCCGTCTTTTCCTGCATATTATAATCACTCATCACGAGCATTACTTTCGGATTTGCAAGAAGTTTTACTACCTCCTCATCTTTCGGATATGATAAGCCGTTTGTAATAATCTCTATAAAGCGCACTTGTTCCATTTGTAATAATTTTTTTAGTATAATACCCAAGTTCACGCACAGAACTGCTTCTGCTGTACTTAGCTGCACATAAAGGCATCTGCCTGTCACACTAAAAAAGGTGTCAATATCCCTTAAAATCTGAGTAACATCCATATTTCTGTTTTTCTTCATTTTAGGAACATAGTCCGCACAATATTTACATCTTAAATTACAAATCGTTGTTATTTGAAATGCCGCTCCATTGCAAACATATTCCCCCTGTTCGATCAGCCTTTTGATCACTTCGTACTCATTCTCCGGAAATTTCCAATACAGAAAAGTCTTCATTTTTTCCATATACGGTATAATAACTCGATCCACGATTAATCCCCGGGAATAATTGTCATAATAATGCATATTCCGATTATAACTATAGCACGGCATATTCTCCAAATAATCCATGTGAGACAGCTGATGTCGGATTTCATTTTCATATTTCTCTGTAGTAATGATTATAATATAATGATCTGTATCAACTTCTTTCAGATAATCCGGCGGCTTAATTTGAAATGTCTGCTCATGATACAGAAAATCTTTTCCCTGTTTCTCTTCATCATTATCAATAATACAATCTATAAATTCTTCTATAGGAGCATATGCATAGAGATAATCTTTTTCACATACGTCTCCTGTGATATAATCCGGTGTTTTCCAACTATCGCATAAATACCATATATACTCATTTATTTTTTTAATGCACTCAGAAGCACATCTCCCGGCGCCAAATAAAATGACATGTTTCTTTTTATTCACTAACCCTTCAAAAATTTCCTGTATATTTGTACTATTATAAATCATGACTTCTCCTCTTTATCATACTCTATCTTAAAACCAAAAACGATTCTTTCCAAGAGAGAACTCCAAATCCCTGTCAGACCATCTGTTTCATAATATCTTTTATTGCCTCTATTACTTTATCCATCTGCATTTTCGTAAGTGCCAAGCCGCTTGGAATATAAAATCCTTTCCTTGCCAAATACTCAGCATTTGGATAAACCTCTCCCAAAAACATTCCCGTCTTTCGATAAACCGGCTGTTCATGCATACACCAAAAAAAAGTTCTTGAACCTATCCCCTTTTCTGCCAATAGCTTCTGCATCCCTTTATTATCAATCGGAATATTCTGTTCCAGAACCATCCCATATACCCAATAGATGTTATCCGCATATGCCGTCGTTTCCAGAGGGAGCATCAATCCCCCGATTTCCCGCAGTTTCTTTGTATAATATCTACCCATCGCACGCTTTCGTTTTACGGCTTCTTCCAGCTGTTCTATTTGGGCAAGCCCAAGCGCTGCCTGTAAATTGGTAAATCTATAATTATACCCGATTTCATCATGTACATACCTCACGTCCCGCTGAAAACACAAATTTCTAAGGGAACGGCATCGCTCCGCTAATCCCGCATCGTTCATAACAACCATACCGCCTTCTCCGGTTGTCACATGCTTATTCGGATAAAAACTAAATATACTAAGATCGCCAAAACTTCCGCATGGAAGACCTTTATATGTCTGTCCCAGCATTTCGGCTGCATCTTCTATCATTTTCAAACCATATTTCTCCGCCAACGCCAAAACCGGCTCCAATTCAACGGGCAATCCGTATATATGCACAACAAGAATCGCTTTTGTCCTGTCCGTTATTTTCGCTTCAATTTCGTCCACATTCATATTCCAGGTCTTAAGATCGCTGTCTACAAACACAGGAACGGCTCCTGCCTTTGTAACAGCCGCAGCGCATGATATAATGGTAAACGTAGGCATAATAACCTCATCGCCCGGCTCAATTCCAAGCGCACGCACAGCAATTTCCAACGCTGCGGTTCCATTTGATACCGCAACCCCGTATGCTCTGCCGACAGAAGCACTCAATTTTTTCTCAAACTCTTTCACAAACGGTCCCTCAGAAGAAATCCAGCCTGTGTCAATGCATTCACAAAGATACTTTTTCTCATTTCCATTTAATAACGGTTCGTTTACTGGTATAAACCCCATCCTGTCTCCTTAACCTATAATTCTAATATTCTCGTCCGATATCCCTGAAAATCGTTTTTTATCATGTTCCCCGGAGTACGGCCCCTGTTTTACTTCGATCATCTCAACTTCTTCCAGCACCTCAAACCCATGACCTCCTGACACCAGCAAAACCACATCCCCTGCACACAATATACGGCTCTCCATATAATCCTCATAGTCGTCATAAAAATCCACACGCATTTTTCCCTTTTTGATAAACAATACCTCCTGTGTCAAAAATACGTTTCTATGCGACAGATTATGGATATGCGCATCAATACTTTTTCCTGCAGGATGATGCATATAAGCAACCTGTTGGGAAAAATCTTCCGGAGTCAGAAATTTTACTCCCTCACAAGTATACTCATGCCGAATGATCATTGCCAACAGCCTGTCTTTTTTTTTAATAAATTCGACTCTTTCCATGTTTTCCTTTCTGCCGGCTTCTATCAAAGCCAATCGCTATACTCAACCAATTTTCTAAATCTTTCGTTAAATGCAATCTGAATATCATATCGAATCCTTGCAGTATAATAATAAAACTCAGCTAATAAGAAACGTAATGATATTTTTCCTCTGCGCCACCGCTCGATCATACTGATTTCTTTCAAAATAAATTCTTTTATATATACATATATTCGTTTTGGTAACTCCTTCTTGGTAAATGGTTTCTTTCTATACTCAGAATAGCTATGAGAATTTCCGTTATACTCATATCTTTTATTTAAATACGTTTGTGTCATCCGTCTGGCTGGTATCATATGATACGTAATCGATGTCCCTACATATGCAAGCCTGTATCCCAGATGCTTGATGTCATCATTCATGCCTGTTTCTCCATCTCCGATACCGGGTCCATTTCCTACCAAATCCAAATGAAATCCGCCTGCTTCAAAGAATACATCGCGCCTTACAGCTTCATGACATCCCCATACGCCAAGATCATTCCGACTGATTTTCGTAGCGTCCCCTAAGTCGTTTAAACTCAGCAATGAGTTATTGCAATATTTTTCTACCCATTTCGGAGGAACGCATTCCCATTTCGGAAGAATCTTACCGCTTGCACACCCCACCCGTTTATCTTCAAAAACCTTTACTAATTCTGACAGCAGATTTCTGTCTGCAATGACGTCGTCATCTGCAAAATACAGTAAATCTCCGCAGGATTTTTTTGCCGCATAATTTCTTGCAAAATGCATTCCCTGCCGCTTTTCAAATAAATAACGGATTCTGGTTCCATCTTTGCTGTTTTTATATTCCTCAATTACCTGTTTTGTATGATCGGTCGAATTATTGTCGCATATAATGATTTCATACAAGTCTGGCGGATAGCACTGATTCAGAAAACTATCTATTGTAATCTTTATATAATGCGCGCGGTTGTACGTTGAAATAATGATAGAAACAAACGGAAGCTTTCTCTCTTTTTCATAATTCTTCTCTTCTGGCATTTTTCCCCTCCAAATAAATTTTTTCTCCACATGTCTCATACACACCGTCGTGATATTGCTCTTTCTTGCAAACTTTTTTATCTATAAACTCCTCTAAGGTAATGATCAGATCCTCATGATATATCCCGTCATCACCGAAATATTCCGACCAGTTAATCTGCTCAGTATCAATCTCAAAAATATCTGTATCTCGTATGATTCCGTCCAACCCAATAATCATGCTGTAATCCAGTTTCACGGAACCTTCGCGATAACATTCCACATAAAATGTTTCCCTATCCCATTTTTGCATCGTATCACAGCTCACCGGTACATCCCATTGGCAAAATATTTCTGCCTGATATGTCTGTATATTCACTTTCAACGCCATATTTGCATACAACGGAAATAAATATAAATACCCTGCTTCGTAATAGCTCCTGCAAAAAAAATCTGCTTCCAATTTTGAAGACTTTACAAACCCTTCCGGGAATCTGTCGATCACTTCCGCTTTTTTGGTATCCCTATTCCATTTCACGATAATTTGTTTATCTCCCGTCAGCCAAAAATCGGATCCGTCAAAACATATGGTGGAAAACTTCATGTCCGCAGCCTCCACTTTGTGCACCGTTGCTTCTTTTGTCTGCAGATTGAGTTCCAGAATACGGTTCTTTGCATCGATCGGTCCCCATAAAATCCCGTCTGCCGCATATACGCCATATGCATGCATACCCACAAAGGCTTTACTTCCCAAATCCGCGGCAATCGCACTTTTCCAGGTATCTACCACCGATACCTTCTCTGTACGCATGTCAATACACAGCAGTTCCGCGTCGCTCCATCCGATACAATATATGAAATCCGAGTATGAAACCGCCTGTAAATAATGCTTATATAACTGTTTCGATTCGGGACATTCGTCTTTCAGATAAATTCTTTTTGTCTTCCTGTCCCTGCAGTCATAAATCACCACTTCCGAAGCATTGTACGGCAGAAAAACAATTTTATCGTGAAACCGGCACGTGCTTAAATATTTCATGTTGCCCCCTCTTTTTCTTTCTTTTATGGGCAACAACTCCATTTGTTCGGATACTTTGTCGTATTGAAAAAAAGCAGGCACATTATTAGCTGCAAAGTACAATTTTTCCTCAATATCGACATAACTTCCCATGCCTAGCAATATTTTCTTCTTCATTCAAGAAATACCCTTCCTGTTTTTAACTTCTTTACTTCCTGTATAATCGTCTTCAGCACTTGATCTGCCAGTATCTCATGCGCTTTGTCCGTATAATGGCATACGTCAAAATACATTTCATCCCGATGTTCAAACAATTGCATCAGATTGATATATTCATCCGCATGTTCCGCATGATGCATAAACTCTTCAGCGCCCATTTTATGCATCTCCTGTTCATATAATGCCCTTTCACATAAATTCATGGATTCCATTGCCATATTCATCGGCTGGAGAATCCCAAAGAATACGGCTCCATAAAACTTTGATATTACTTTTAATAACCCCATATTTCGCTTCCAGAATGCGTATAAGGATTCATCTGTATGCAAGCCGCTGCAATAGCCTCTTTTATTTGCTTTTGCATGGATCCATTCCGTGATTCTTTCCTCATTAAACGGATTAGAGCTTATTTTCTTATGCAGATTATTGACTCCGCTCATACTTATGACAATATGGGGCCGTATTTGCGCTCCGTCCCTCAATATCCTTAATAATTCATCCACAATATCATCACCCGGATGCGCCCCGTTATATACGGTTGTTTGAATCCCCATATCGTTCAATGTATCCTGCAGTCTTTTGGGCCAGACTTTCACATGATATTCTTCTGAGGAAGTAGAACCTCCCAAAACCAGAATACGAATTCTGCCTTCTTCTTCTTTCCCGTACAGATTCCATCCTGCTTTGCCTTTGGGGTAACAAATACTGATTCCCGCCAAAGGGTCGCGTAAAAACGGCAGTCTCCCCATTAAACGGTTCTCTTCTGTTGTATAAGACTGAAATCCTGTGTAATTTCCCGCTTCCAAAGAAAAACCTGCAAATTCTATATGTGTTCTCGCCCTTACGATGTGTTTCGGTATATATTCATTTAAAACAATCAGCTTATTTTCAATGCCTTCATATGACAACGTATAGATATCTTCAATCTGCTGTTTTTTGTCCGCAAAATCATTGACATATCCGCCGAACCTAACTCCATAAGCAGACAAAATAGATTCTAACAATTCTGTTGTAGCGTTCATTTTGCCATAGATATAAGCTTTTTTATGAGTTTGAATGGCCGTGTTCAAGCATTGCACAAAATTAATTACGCTGGTATCGTCAATCAAATGTTCAAAGTCCAGATAAATTGGTCCCTGAAAACCATGCAGCGTCTCCAAAATCTGCATTTGAAATTCTTTTGATTTGACAGAAACCAAAATTGCATAGTCCGGATATTTATTCAATTCTTCTGCTGTAATTACTTCTTTTCCATTAAATTGCGCCACACCGTTTTTTTTGGTTACACAGTATAAATCTGCTTCCCTTTTTCTGTCCGATAATTTCCGGCATACATCTTGTGCACCCCAGCCAATACCGTATACAATGAGTTTTCTTTCCTGACAGATTTTGTCGTTCCAGACCAAAGCATCCGACCAATAAACCGCCCTGTTCCCCGGCAGAGTACCTATAAGATCTTTGGAAACGCTATCTGCAACAAGAATGATGCCGTCTTCCTCCTGTTCTAAATCATACACGCACCGCACCGTCCGATTCATGTAGGATTCGCCTGCATACTCTCCAAACGTCACAAACCCTTCAACAGGTATTCTACGAAAAGCAAGCGCTGTAAACATGCCTATAGAATCTCTGTTGACATTCCAAAGATATATTTTTTTATCTGCATACGTGTTCTTCAGTGTTATAAATGCATAGATCACTTTTCTACCTCCCACTTAAAATACATATACATATTCCGGCAGGGAGTTTTCACCATCGCTTGCTGCTATGGTTTTTGCACTCTCCTGATCGGACATGGGCCTGTTCTGGCAAATTGCAACCGTCAAGCGTTTCAGCAACTCCGATTCAAGTTCCAATCCGCTGTATGTCTTCAGAAAATTCTTTACGTCTTCCATTGTTTGCAGTGAATATTCCATCAAATAGATTTCTTCCGGATTCCTGTCCGTATAATTTTTATAATAGGATGTTTGTCCGTCTGCTATATCGGGAAAACAGTTTTTATCCTCATGTGCTTCTGCCCACAGCGCCAGCAGTTCCTTTATATTGTCATTAATCAAGCTCATACTGATTTCTCCAATCTCCGTCATCTTTCAGCGCCGGCTGCTCGTCCTTATATAGTATATAATTTCCCAACACAAGCACGTCCATCTCCGTCCGCATAAAGCAAAGATAGGCATCCTCCGGCGTACAAACAATCGGCTCTCCCCTTACGTTAAACGACGTATTGATAATAACGCCGCAGCCCGTCAATTTCCGAAATGCTTTTATAATACTGTAATACAGCGGATTATGTTCTTCATTGACAACCTGAAGGCGGGCAGAATAATCTACATGTGTGATTGCCGGAATATCAGACCGCGCTCTGTTCACAACGGGAAGCAAATTGTCTTTTGACGCCTGCAGTTCATAGTCCAGCTGAAAATCTATCCGCCTTTCTTTTCGTACATCCGCACAAAACAGCATATAGGGATTTTTACATCCTTCTGTTTCAAAAAATTCATCGGCGCATTCTTCCAGAACAGAAGGGGCAAACGGCCGGAACGATTCCCTGTATTTGATTTTCAAATTTAACTTTGACTGCATCTGCGCCGAACGGGGATCCGCTATAATACTTCGATTTCCCAATGCTCTGGGTCCATACTCCATACGTCCCTCAAACAATCCGATTATGTTTTGGCCGTTTAAAAGCTCTGCAATTTTTTGCGCTCTTTCATCGCCGTCAAAAAAGTGTGACGGATACTCGTTTTGTTTCAAGTACCTCGAAATATATGCATCCGAAAATGACGGACCAAGAGAAGAGGCTTTTTGCCTGTCATGGATGCCGTCCGCGCGTCTTTCCTGACTGCAATGCTGATAGTAATAAAACAATGCCGCTCCAAGCGCTCCCCCGGCATCTCCCGCCGCCGGCTGCACCCAGATATTTTTAAATATTTTTTTTCGGAATAAGATTCCATTTGCAACACAGTTTAACGCCACACCTCCGGCAAGCGTCAAACTATCCACATCTCCCCCTATGAGTTTCTTAGCATAAACAGCCATTTTCACCAATACTTCTTCTATAACCTTTTGCACGGAAGCTGCCATATCCATTTCTCTCTTTGTAATCACAGACTCAGGCTCTCTTCGGCTTCCGCCAAAAAGTTTTGCAAACTTATCGTTCGTCATGGCCCTGCCATACGGAAAGTCAAAATATTCCAGATTCAGGCGATAGGAACCGTCGGATTTGATATCAATCAGCTTTTCCTTAATTAACGATACATAGACAGGATCCCCATACGGAGCCAGCCCCATTAGTTTATAATCTCCCGAATTGACTTTAAACCCGCAGAAATAAGTAAATGCACTGTACAGCAGCCCAAGAGAATGCGGATAATCGATTTCCCGAAGCATTTTTATACGATTTCCTTCTCCATAACCGATGGTTGTCGTGGCGTATTCTCCTACCCCATCCACGGTTATAATGACAGCTTTTTGATAAGGAGAAGGAAAGAATGCGACTGCGGCATGGGATACATGATGTTCTGCCACATATAAGGTGTCTTTCCTGCCAAGCTGTCCAAGTTTATCTGTTAAAAGACGGTGAATCCACATTTTTCGTTCTAGAAGCGAATCCAGGGAAAATTCCAGTAAATCTTTGGCATCTCTTCCGGCATAACGCAGATTTTGTAAAAATCTGCCCATTGTCAGAAACGGATGATCGTAATATACCACAGCATCCAAATCCTCAGGTTCTGCCCCTGCTTCTTCTAAACAATATTTCATCGCATGTTCCGGAATAGACGAATCATGCTTTATTCTGGTAAAGCGTTCTTCCTGAGCCGCTGCAATAATCTCTCCATCGTTTATCAATGCTGCAGCCGCATCGTGATACAGTGCGGATATGCCAAGAATTAACATGCTAATCTCCCTCTCAACTCTATACAATCTCTTTGAAATAATCCATCGTTTTTTTCAATCCGGCTTCCAGCTTCACCGTTGGTTTCCACCCCAGTTCTTTCTGCGCCAGTCGGATATCGGGTTTTCTCTGTATGGGATCGTCTTGCGGAAGCGGCAGATACCTGATATTCGATTTCGAACCTGTCAAACGGATAATACAATCCGCCAGTTCAAGCATTGTAAATTCTTCCGGGTTGCCTAGGTTTACAGGACCTGTAAATCCTTCTCTGCTGCTCATCATAGCAATGATCCCTTCGATCAGATCATCAACATAACAAAAACTTCTCGTCTGTTTTCCGTCCCCATAAATTGTTATATCTTCATTTTTCAGCGCCTGAACAATAAAATTCGATACCACACGCCCGTCGTCACAACGCATTCTGGGTCCATATGTATTAAAAATACGAATCACTTTGATATCGACGCCGTGCTGCCTGTGATAATCAAAAAATAATGTCTCTGCCATTCGTTTGCCCTCGTCATAACAAGAACGGATACCGTTGGGGTTCACACATCCGCGATACGTTTCCGGCTGCGGATGTATCTCAGGATCGCCGTATACTTCACTCGTACTTGCCTGCAGGATCCTTGCATGGCAGCGCTTTGCCAGGCCCAATGTATGTAGCGCACCGATCACACTCGTTTTGCCGGTCTTGATTGGATCATATTGATAATACACAGGACTTGCCGGACATGCAAGGTTATAAATCTGATCGCATTCTACATATACATCCTCCAAAACATCCTGACGTATAAACTCAAAATAGGGATTTTCCATCAGATGCCTTATATTATCCTTTTGTCCAGTAAACAGGTTATCCATACAAACAACATCATTTCCCATATCCAATAATTTTTCACATAAATGCGAACCAATAAATCCGGCTCCACCTGTAACCAAAACCCTTTGGCGCTTCATTTACCATTTCCTCCCCTATGATTGTTCCCGATAAAAATCGTCCTCACCATTTAACAGTTTTAATAGATCTATTGCCTGAAACGCATCTTTACTATACAGTAAAAACTCATTATAGCTAATGGTAGGTATATAATCTTTCTGTTGAAAAAACTTTTCAAATCTCTTTAAATAGACGACTGATTTTGATGACGTTTCTCCTGAATAGAAACAGATCTTTTTATATGGAACAGATTCAAATATTTTCAAATAATCTTCTTTTTTTTCTTCTGCTGCATCAAATCCAAATTTCACAAATAAATTCTTATCATTAATCCTCTTTCTTCTCCTGTCCCAAAGACTTTTTGCACTGTCAAAGCTAGGAGAATGGATAAAGTTAAGTTTTACTTTTCTATTTTTACCCCCCCCCCAGGCTGCCTATGGGGTAAATATTATTCCGCAGACTGCCCTCCCGTTCCATAACCAAAGGCCGTCCTAGGTAATATTCCGGATTCTGTATAAACCTCACATAGTTTTCCGTATCCCAATATATATTGATCAAAGGAGAATAAAACTTCATATGCAGCCGATTATACACTATGCCGCCCCAACAATTATCGGATAAAATGGTGACAGGATTTTCAATCAATTTCACATATCTGGCAAAATCAAATAACGGAATGTGAAAAATTTCACCATTTAATATTTTTTCTTTCTCGATGCCTAAAGCAACTGCTTCATTCCAAATCTCCTTATAATACAGGGGGCTGGCGATCACTAAATAATCAAATTTTATATCCGTCACATTTTCTTTTGTAATAATTTTAAATCCATCCAATGTCTGCCCTGTGATATCTCCCGCTCGTGCAACCAGCGCCTCTACGCTTATATTTCCTTTAAAAATTTCAAACTGGACATTGTTAATCAGCTTTTCATAATTTTTTCCTGTTCCCCAAATAACAATTTTCCTCACGGTCTCTCAAATCCCTCTATTTCTTGTTAAAACATTGTTCTGTTAAAGTTCCAAACAAAAAAGATTCATAAATACTTTCCCTTCATGAATCTTTCTTTAGACTTGATCATTTCTACTTCCCTGTATCTAATAAATCATCCATGATTTCTTATATTAAATTATATATCGGCATATATCTGAAAATCATTTACCGCTCGTTTCTCCCCTTCCAGAATATTCATGCTGTGTGTATTCCATAACCACACGGCAATGCTTCTTTATTGCCAAATCTTATCACTCTAACATCTCCTTTCTGCGTATCCTCTGCAAATATTCATTCACTTTTATAAACAGGTTTTTCCGAAATGCAGTCTTACTGCTGTCTCCAAATTTAAAATTCAGCCTGCTTTCAAACCGCCATTCTTTTAAGAACATTTCAAAGATCTGACGCCTGGAAAAAAATCTGCAGCTCACATAGGGGTAATTACCTTTTTTCTGTAAATCTGCAAACACCATATTAATCCGAAACCTGTCAAAATCAGAAAAATATTCCTCATAAAGATTATACACGGGCTTCAAGTCAAACCCACTAACAGTGTCTTCTTTCATATGATAGGAAACCGGCTTTCCATGTCTTGTCGTTTCCAGTAATGTATCTGACCATGGAATATTGCATTCTCTGCAGCAGCTCTTAAGCGTTTCCTGCGGGGAAGTTTTCAGCGTTTCAAATTTTATCTCAACCCTTTTCCAATTTACCGGTTCTTTCTGGCTAAAGTCCGGACCTTCCATTGCCTCCCAAAAAAACGTCAGTCCCGGATATACAAACCTTTCTATGGATTCACTGTGTTTAAAAAATGACCCAACCCTCGCATATGAATTTCTTGTAATATTGATGGAATAGCCTTTTACAAATCTGTCAGAAAGCCACGCTTCATAAATTACAAAAAAACTCTTTGGAGCATCATGCGGTTCCCAATAAATGAACGTATTTTGAATATCTTTCACATCATGTCCATATGCATACGCATATGCAACATGCAGGATCACAAACAACTCCTGTGATGTAAAAGCCTCTTTGTACGCCGCCAGTTCTCTGAATTTGTCTGTGAATCGTCTTTTATTCGATTCCGCCCATTGAAATGCAGGGTCTTCAACCCGGTCATAAAATCCCCAAAATGTCTGAAGCATCTGCTTAGGCTTCTCTTCTGCCAACTGCATACAGATAAGACATAAATTATTTTTCAAAAACGAATACGCCATAGAAATTACATTTGGATGATTATCCCACAAACTTACAGCCAAAGAATTCCCGCACATGTGTCCGCTTGCCTCAAACAAAATCCCTGCCGGCGTGAAACAGGGCAATGTATATTTCTTATCATCTTCCCTCTGTATACCCACAAGCACCCTGCTGTCAGAAAAATATTCTGTTACGTTACATATTCCCCATTTCTGCAATACTTCCAGACAGGAAACCTCTTCCCTTTTGATCCCGGGTCCGAAATAAAAACTCTTCACCAGCAAAACGATATCGTCCGGAACAATTTCGTTCAAATTTATTTGCTTTATTCCTCCTGTTTTGTCACTGTTTTGACTTAACACATCGCAATATGCAAGACTGCATCCATTCACATTTTGTAAAATACGGTTTAGATTACAGCATAGATTATAATTTCCAACCAAAACGACATGGTTTCCTTTTAATGCGTTCGGCAAATACCCAAACGGTATTTTTACATAATCTTTCAAACAAAAAAAAGATTTGTTTCTATGATAGCCCTCGCAGTCATACCTGTCAGTTTCTCCAAATCCCCATGCACAATATTCTGTTTCACAGTCCACAAACACAGGGTTTGTAAATATTTCTTTTACTTTCCATTCAGACAGGATAGGTTTTCCAAGACGCATTCCGCCCGATTGTCCGGAAGAGGCAAAACAGCGGGCTTCGATCCCTTTGCCCAGTAAATAATCATATGCATTTTGGGATTCTGTCCCAAAGCCCAAAATCACTATTTCCTGTTCCTGGCGCAATCGTTCTAAAAGCCATTCTATATCGCCTGCCGCATCTTTTATGTTCCCTCTCAAAATACCGGCTTCATACATCTGATCGATGCATTCAAACTCCGGCGCTACACTCCGAAGCACATCTGGCAAAAGCTCTTTCTTGGTTTGGAACGTTCCTTCTGCATAAATTCTAATTATCCGATATTCTAATGCGGCATACTCTTCTTGATTTCCCCTCTCCCGCACATTTTTAAAATAGTCCCACATACTTCCGTTTAAAATCACCGGTATATTACGTTTTCTTAAATATTCCGCCAATTCATACGCCAATTCATTGCAGTCATAAATTGCCACACAATCATATTCAGGAAATAACTCTTTAAAATCCAACGCATCCGAAATCTCGTCTAATTCCCTTAACATTCTAAGCTGCCGGTCTGCAGTTTTATCCTGGTATGCAAAACAGAGCAGCCGGCAAGCACGATCTAACACAGGAAGCATGGAAGTCTCCTCGTTAAAATCTTCACAATATTTAAAATAAGTCCTTGCATTCGTCCAAATATTCTCATCTAAAATTACATACTCCCGCTGAATGGCATCATAAACATCTCTGCTTTGTATCAACGAATGAAATGTAATTTTTCCCCGAAACCCTTCCCATGTACTGCAGTCATCGTACACGCAGACAATATCATTCAAATGCCCCATAAGAAAATGCGTCCTTAATTCATCTTTATTTAAAGACTCATATTCTACACAGCTTATTTCTCTATCACAAAATCTTAACATGCTTCCCTCCACGTTTCCATTACATAACCTATCTTTTATTTCTTCTTCGACCGAACGGTCCAAGCCCTCGACCTGTATGGAACCATAATTTCCTCCATGCCCGCCAGACGTTTCTGTATACGATTCAAAATCCTTTGAAATCCTTCTTCACCTGCCTGTACCTGAATATCGTTGACCGATTTCCAGACATTCATGTAACGTTCTATTGTCATTCTTTCTTCATGGAATCCTTCCATAAAGAGCATATCCTCAAACCATCCGGAGCCTTCCAACTTCTCTTTCATTTCTTCCGAAGTCAGTTTATTACCGGAAGAAACCCGTTTCGTTGTGCCGATTTCATCATACACAATAGTTTCAATATCCATATGCAGTTTACTGCTTTCAATATTTCTGGGATTCCAAATTGCCGTAAAAAATCCTCCTGGCTTTAAAATTCGATGAAATTCTTTCATTGCCACATCCGGAACCGTCCAATGAAAAGACGACCCCATAAGAACCCAGTCCACGCTCGACTCCGCAAGTCCGGTCTGTTCCGCAGATCCTTTCTGCCATACAATTTTATCAACAGGAGAAAAAATTCTACATCCTTCCTCCCGCATAGCGTCGTTTGGCTCTATTGCATAGCCCCGCATAGGTCTTTTCAAATGCATCAGATTTTCTGTCAGCTTTCCTGTTCCAGCGCCTACATCCGCCACAATCAAATCCTCTTTTTCCTGCTGCAGTATAATGTGTGCCTGAATGCAATTTAATACACTTTCTGAATACCTTGGCCGATCTACATAAAATTTTGCCAGCTCTGTAAAATCTCCGTGTTTCATATATGATGATCCTCCCTACTATAAATACAAGTCTGACCGCATGCACCTGTAAGATTTAATTTTCTTAAAACCCAGTTTTTCCGCAGTATCCCTCATTTGCTGTTCATATTGATCATTTGCTGCAATAATCAATAAACTATTTTTATTATCCACCCGATCTATCTCGTACACTGGAATTGAACATATTTCCTTTCTAATGTCACCTCCATCTGTTACTGCCCACGCAACAATCCGAATATCCTCGCAAAAATATTTCAGCCAATAATATATGTAATATGCATCTTCTCCCTCTAAATAAATAATCGAATCTGTAATTTTCTCAATTCCTAAAAAGCGATCCATGAGCTCCCGCACCCGTTCCCTCTCAGCTTCTTTTATAATGGAAAGCTCTGCAAGCATTTTATATGCTATATAAAAATAAGCACTGTTCTCAAAGTGAACTCTGTCGATATATTTAAAATCAACTCCCCTCCCCTGCTTCATAATAAGATGCAAGTCAAAAACAGGGCTCCCCGTATCCTCTGCTGCTTGCTTTGCAATGATATTTCTTGCAAGGAGTTCCGTCTCAACGCCTGTGTCTAACTGTTCAAAATCATCCACTTTCATACAAGACGTTCCTGTCATTACAACTACTCTGTCACAGAACGATTGGCATAAATGGATCAGTTTTTGGTACATCGTCTGCAAGATTTTTTCATTTCCTGCATAATCCCCGATATAACCATGATGAAAATTATAATTAATGATGATAATCTTATATTGATATTCATCATTAAAAAAGCATTGTAAATGTCTCCAGAACAAATGATCCGTTATTGCAAATGACGATGCAAATAAGTCAACGTGATACCATTTTTTCAAGAAAAATTCTAATTTGCCCCGTAAAGCTCTTGTCACAGAATCTCCAATCAGTAAGATTCTGTCTCCTTTACAATTTGCATGCGATATCCAACTGTTTACCCACTCTGTCGGTTCTCTATTCTGAAAATCTGTAGACATTTTCTCCCCCCTTCCTAATCATCATCCATTCTTTTTCCAATGCATAATAATCTCTTCTGCCTGCTCCGCCGGCGTTTTATCCCCGTCATTCAGTAGTACCAGATCTGGAAATTTCGGCTCTTCCACTTCTACATGAATCCCCGCAACTTCTTTCTGCTTCTCTTCTGTTATTCCGCTGTAAAGCCCCTTTTGGTCTCTATTTCTAAGTGTATCCATAGATACTTTGATATAAATTTCCCTGTAATTATTGATGTTCTCCCGATTCCACTCCCTCACACAGTCAAACATAGAAATCGTACAGCAGACCACATGCATCCCCTGCTCCTGCAACATGGCACACAGCCGGGAGTACCGCATCGCGCATTTGATCCGTTCTTCCCTCGTATAGCCCAGGTCGTCCCCAAATACCTTCCGCAGCATATCCCCATCCAGAAAAACCGTATTCGGATGCTCCGTTTTTAGTTCTTCATAAAAAAGCTTCCCAATTGTCGTCTTACCCGCACCCGACAGTCCGGTAATCCAATATACCGCACTCATAGTTCGTCCTCCACGACTTTCAGGTCCTTGAGATTATCTATCTCGAACCAGCCTCTCTGAATATGAACTGCACGCAGTTTATGCCCCTCGTCAATCAACCCCTGCAGCAAATCTGTCATATACATTTTTGCATAGGTCCGGTCTGTCCGCCAAAGCTTCTCTCCGTGTTCACTCCGCCGTTTTGCTTCGGCGCTCAAATCCAGCAGCGCTTTTCGTCCCGCTCCCCGAAACCGCATCAGCCCAATATATTGCGCCTGCACATCCGCCAGCTTTGTTGTCTTCTGCCCGATTTCTGTCAGATAACCGTCCGCATCAAACATCAGCGTCTCTGCATCATCCAGCGGATTTTCACATCTTTTTGCCCAATATGCATACCATCCGTCGTCCACAATTACGGATATATCATCTGACGCATTCAAAATCTTACGAAACACCTGCTCCCCGTAAATAATATCGCCATAGGAAACGATCACGTCCTCTCCCTGCTCGATCAGGCTTTTCGCACACATCAGGGAGCACACCATATTCGTCGTCTCAAATTCTTCATTTACAACAAAATTTATTTCGGTATCCTGAAACCGCTTCCAAAGCACATCGTTTCGATATCCGGCAACAATGGTAATATCTTTATCACAAACTCCACAGGAACGCATAACGTCAAGCTGGCGCTCAATGATACTCTTCCCCTTCACTTCCACCATGCATTTGGGCCTGTCGTCCGTCAGGGGTCTTAATCGGCTCCCCCAGCCTGCGGCTAAAATAATCACTTTCATTTTATATATTCCTTTCCGTTACAGTCTCAATATTTTTTTGATAAAAGCCATATCCTCTGATGAAAATCCGCTCACACGCTCCGGATGCCACATAATTCCATAAATGCGGTATGTTTCATGTCTGATTTCCTCCACCGTTCCGTCCATGGCATAAGAAACCGCCCGGATCTGTTCCCCCGGAACATCAACGGCATACCCATGATAACTGTTTACTTCCCGCTTCGTCTCACCGTTCAATGCATGCCGAACCGCCACATGGCCTTCTGCTTTTTTTAAGGTACCGCCAAAATAAAGCGCCACAGACTGCATTCCCCTGCACACGCCAAGCAGCGGAACGTCATGTTCTACCGCATAACGTATTAAGATCTCATCCGTCTGATCCCTCTGCGGCGTACAGCCGCCATATGCTGCAGGATTATTTCCGCCTGACAAGACAATTGCATCCGGCTTAAGCCGCTTTAGCAGTTCTCTCACCGCCGCCGGCTCATTGGGCATCGGCGCTAATGCAGCATCCATCTGCAAAAAAAACTTTTGCCACGCTTCATCCAACGCATCACGAACTTCTCTGTAATCGCGTATTTCGTCTATACGCTGACTGATTGCCACAAATTTCATGCCACACCTCTGTTATCTTAAAATTTTTATCATTTTCCCCTGTGTGTCGAGTTCAATCAAAGAGGCTTTCTTAAATTCCTCAAATTTTTTCGCCCCGACGCCCACTGCAGCCGGAATAGAAAGTTCTCCGGCACGGATTGCCATATGGGAATTTGCTCCGCCATACATTGTAATAAATCCGGAGATCTTATGGGAAAATATCCAGTCGTACCCCGGATCTGCACTGGGGATCAGAACAATGTTACCCTCCATCTTTTCCACATCGTCCGTGGTTTCCAATAAATACACTTCACCGCTTGTCTTTTGTGATGTAATAAAATTCGGTTCGGAATCCGGGTAACAGAAATAAAACACGTCTTTGGGTCCTAAAATAACAGGCGGCAGCGTGATGGATTCTGTAATCTGATATGCTTTCTTTCCCTGCGCAACCGAACACAGAAGACTTGTTCCGGCGTCTTTTGCAGACGTATATAAATCGTATATGGCATGTACATGAATAAATGCGCAGTCTTCTCTGGATAAACCTTCTCGTTCTCCCATTTCACCAATTAACTGAATCGCCCTGCTGACATTTCTCGTAAATACAAATTTTCCGTATTCACGTCCTTCGATTACGTTTTTGATAAAGTCCATCAATTCCAGAATATCATTCGTCAGTCCGTGTTCCGTAAGTTTTTCCCGCAGTATATTAAGCTGCTGCAAAGAAAGGCGTAATTCCTCTTTTTCCTTCTGAACTTCCTCCGCCTTTTTGTTCCAATCAAAATACAGTTCCGGGGCTTCATCATAACGCAGAGACGTGATATCATAAGTTCCGGGTCAAAGATGCCCGTATTTTTTTAAAAATGAGCACTTTGACAACTCCAAAAAATCCTGGTTCATCCCCGAACTCACCGTATGAATCCCCCGCATAAACGCTTCATAATCGTGCGCAGAAATGATCCCACAGCTTTCCAGTGATTTTAGAAGCTGAACTGCAATAAACGCCCCTCTTGCCAAACCCGCAAACGGAAGCGTCCCATACCGTTTACAGTCCTCCAAAAGCCAGTACACTTTTTCAATATGATTCAAACCGCTGCCGGCAATCTCCTGGTAGCGCCTGTCGAGCTCTTTTATTTTTTTATAATCTTTTCTCCACAGGCCGTTTTGATGATCGATAATATGATTTGTCACATTTCTTAATGCCTTTATGATTTTATGGATCTCTTCTTCCGAAAATCCATACTCTTTTAAAATCTGTATCCGATCCGGCAAATCCAGAGTGTAGCAGGAAAACACAATTTCAAATTCCGCCTTATCGTGCTTTTCCGGATTTTCTGCCAAACGGTCAATGTAATAATTCACGAGCTTTTCACTCAGCTCTTCTTCCAGTTCTGCCGGAACAAACGAGTTAAAACTTACCCTGACGTCAATATAAGGAAGCCCGGCAAAATCTGCCATCAGAGGAAAACTCCTTAAACTGCGGTACCCGTAATTATCCCTCTGATACGCCCATACATTATCTGTAATAATTTCCCTGTATAAGGACAGCGCAAGCGGCTTGGGCCGTATACCGATCATCTCTGCGGGATTCCAGTCTGTCATGACGCTGTAAACCGTCTTATCCCCGCACAAAAACGGCTTCTTTGTCTGTGCATGTTCTATTTTATTCCGGATCCTCTCAAGTTCCCGCTTCTGTCTTTTGATATCCGCAGACTCCTGGCGGACACACAAGGCACGCACCTGCAATATAAATAATTCATCCTTATCCGTAACTGCAAACTCCACATCCAGTTTATCCTGCCCAAAAAACTCTTCCAGGCCTTGTAATGCCAGACACAGACGGTTGATGACCTCCGGCTGTCCCTCTGCATCTTTTGGGCTGCATTCCTTAAATCTGTAAAAAAGCTTGTTGCTGCTCCCCTCACCGGATGTAATTGATGAAGTGGAACCGCTGTCGTCATAATTGATGACATAATAATTTCCCAGAGTATTCGGATCTAAGGTAAACGCCACGCCGCAGACACATACCCCCGTAAGCATTGGCTGCACCAGAACCTGATTTTCTTCCTTTGCATCATCATAGGAAGCAATCACAGCTTCTACGGCCGCACGAAATTCCTCTGCCCCCGATACGCCTGCAATGGATTCATATTTTCCCGCCTGAGAATTTTCACTTGTATCTTCTGCAAGCGAACTGCTTCTTACAATAACCGCATCGTTCCATGTCAGCTCCAAAAATGCCTGTTCCACTTTTTGAAAGTCTTCTTTCCACTCAGCTACGGTGAATGTATACTGAGGCAGAATTTTTACCCCTCCCCACACGGAAAAACGCTCCTGATTTCTATATAACATTTCTAATGTATCCGCTTTTGTTCCCAGCCTGTTCATATAGCTCCCTCTTTATACCTGTCTCTCTGATTCTCTATCACAATCCTGTGACTTCTTCGAGCGTCCGAGTTTTCTATCAAACATATTTTAACATTACACTCACTTTTTGTACATGCATCCTGTATCAATTCTTTTTATGTCAAAGATTTGATCCACACCAAATCCCTGTATAAAAAAGCCCCGTCATCCACGGACCTCCAAGAACGCTCCTTTCCCATGCAAACGCATCTGCACGGAATCCGCCGGTACAAACATACAATCCCCTTTAAAAAACCGAAACATCCTGCCATCGTTAATCACCGCAACTCCGCATCCCCCGATACACAACAGCACACGAAATGACAGAGCGTCAGAACGGTACTCAACCATTTCCCTGCATCGTTCCGTATTTAAAAGCATCCGATGAACTTCAAAATAACGACACCGGCACAAAAGCTCCCTGGCGCAGCCCCGTCGATATTTCAACACCCGAAGCGGCTGCTTCGGCTGCACACTGCCGCTTAAGTTTGCAGCATCCAGCGCCTTCTCGATTTGCAGCTGCCTTTCCTTCCCGTCCGAATCCATACGCCCATAATCATACAGCCGGTACGTCAGATTGGAATTCTGCTGGATCTCCGCCAACAGGACTCCGGCCCCAACCGCATGGATCGTTCCCGCTTCCACATAAAACACATCGTCTTTCTGAACCGAAACCTTCTGTAAATATTTTTCAATTGTACCGTCTCCAATGCTTTCGCGCAACCTCTCTTTACTTACATCATGATGCAGGCCGTAAACCAGCTGCGCATCCTTACAGGCGTCCAGCACATACCAAAGCTCTGTCTTGCCGGACTGTCCGTTTTCATTACGCCGGGCATAGGCATCGTCCGGATGCACCTGAATAGAAAGATCTTTGTCAGCGTCGATCAATTTGACCAAAACCGGAAGCATACCTCCCGCACTCCAGCGTTTCCCCAAAAAATCCGGTCTCTGTTTTAAAATCTTATCCAAAGAGATCCCTTCAAACATACCGTTTGCTGCAACACTTAACCCGTCCGGATGCGTAGAACACTCCCAGGTCTCCGCCAGCGGATACAAATCCATCCCTTTTGAAAAATCATCGTTCAAACGTCTTCCGCCCCAAAGATAATCTTTTCCTGCCGGCCGTAACAAGAAAGGCTGATTATTATTCGAGCGGATATTTTTGCTTATCATCTGCGGAAATCTCCTTACCAAGCTGCACTTCAATCAGCTTTAATTCGGTCCATGCCACAATCGTATGGCGGCATCCCGCCTCCATTGTAATCACATCGCCGGGAGCAACCTCTTGCTGCATCCCGTCCACGATCGTGTATCCCCTTCCGGAAATCACTGTCCAGACTTCATCGCGGTTTTTATGGCTGTGGTAATTCATCCTATGACCGGAATTTAATGTTACTTTAATTGTCAGGCTCTCTTCTTCCACATCCATCACACGAAAACTCCCCCAGGATTTTTCGGCAAACATGACCTGCTGTGTGATGCCGTCCACAAACGGTTTGATATAACTGGACTGCTCCTTATCGGATACCAAAATACCTTCCGCACTGGCAGAGATTACCACATCATGAAGTCCCATGGCAAGGATTGGAAGTCCCGTTTCGTTGACCACATGTACATTAGAACAGGTATCATTTAAGATGGCTTTGCCCACACAGTTCTCTTCCATAGCTTCCGTCAGCGTATTCCAGGTTCCAAGGTCTTTCCACTGCCCCGCAAAACGCATCACCTGGATCTGATCTTCTTGCTCTGCCACCGCATAGTCAAAGCTGATCTTCTCCAGTGTTTCGTACTTGGAAAACAACTCATGGTAATCGGTAAAATCGATCCGCTTCTGTGCCTGCTCCAACACATACCCCAGTCGATATGCAAATACGCCGCCATTCCAGAGCGCGCCATTTCTGATATATTCCTCTGCCGCCGTTTTCACCGGCTTTTCTTTAAATTCCAAAACACGGCTGATTTCTTTGGCATCCTCCGGGATAATATAGCCGTATTTTTCACTGGGATACGTTGGCGCAATTCCCATCAGTACGAGATTAGCTTCCCCTTTTTCCGCCTGATCAGAAAGACGCTTCAGCATCTGAAAATAGTCTTCTTCTACAAAAGGATCTATCGGACAGACAACAACCGGCTCGTTGGAATCTACGCCCTGTACGTCTCTAAGATATGCCGATACCAGAACAATCGCCGGAAACGTATCACGACGGCATGGTTCTACCGAAATTCCGACGGAACCGCCCAATTGATTCCGGATCGAAGACACCTGTGCCCTGCTTGCTGCAATCGTGACGGATGCGTCTTTGTTTACACTGCGGATCTGGCGGTACACCCGCTGCACCATAGATTCATAGGAACCGTCTTTTTGTTTTAATATCTTGATAAATTGTTTGGAACGTATGTCGTTGGAAAGCGGCCATAAACGTTTGCCAGAGCCGCCGGATAATAATACGATATTCATAATTTCCTCCGTTTTCAACTATGGGTGAAACTGAATTGCTCTTCGGACTGCAACGGCAGATTTCACACAAAGTGCGCCAAAAAATCTTCATACGCCAGACGAATCCCGTTCTTTAACGATGTCTGATACGTCCAGCCCATCTCTTCTGCTTTGCTCACATCCAAAAGCTTGCGCGGCGTACCGTTTGGTTTGGAAAGATCCCAGCGAATCTCCCCTTCATATCCTACAACGCCTGCAACCAGCTCTGCCAGAGCTTTGATACGAATCTCTTTTCCCGTTCCGGCATTTACCGTTTCACTGCCGCTGTAATGGTTCATCAGAAACACGCATAAATCCGCCAGATCGTCTACATACAAAAATTCCCGGAGCGCCGAACCGTCTCCCCAACAGGTGACAAACGGATCTTTGTTCACTTTCGCTTCATGGAACCGGCGGATCAACGCTGGAAGCACATGGCTGTTCGTCGGATGATAATTGTCGTTTGGCCCGTACAGATTGGTCGGCATCACACTGATATAATCTGTCCCATACTGGCGGTTTAGATATTCACAGTATTTTAAACCGGAGATCTTCGCAAGCGCATATGCTTCATTCGTCCACTCCAATTCCGACGTCAGCAGGCAGCTTTCTTTCATCGGCTGCGGAGCCATACGCGGGTAAATACAGGAACTGCCTAAAAATTCCAGCTTTTTGCAGCCAATCGCCCAGGCTGCATGGATCACATTCATCTCCATTGTCATATTGTCCCACATAAAATCTGCAGGAGACGCTTCATTGGCACCAATGCCGCCGACTTTTGCCGCAGCCAGAAACACATACTCGGGCGCTTCTTCTGCAAAAAACGCTTCCACCGCATCTTGTCGGCATAAATCAAGCTCCCTGTGCGTTCTGGTGACCAGATGACCATACCCCTGCTGTTTCAGGCAACGGACGATTGCGGAACCCACCATGCCGCGGTGTCCTGCCACATATATTTTTGCATCTTTCTCCATCATGTCCTATCTCGCCTTTCTGCGGCAGCTTGTTTCATATCATGCGCTACCATCCGCCTCACCAATTCCTCAAAGCTTGTCTTCGTCGGATTCCAGCCAAGCTCCTGTTTCGCTTTTGCCGGATCCCCAAGCAGATTGACCACGTCTGTGGGACGGTAAAAATCGGGATTCACTTCGACCAGAACATCTCCCGTTTCCCGGCTGATCCCTTTCTCGTCTAACCCCGTCCCGACAAAATCCAGCGTGATCCCGGCATAATGGAACGCCAGCCGTAAAAATTCCCGGACGGAATGCTGCTCGCCCGTTGCGATCACAAAATCCTCCGGCACATCATGCTGCAGCATCAGCCACATACATTCCACGTAATCTTTTGCATAGCCCCAGTCGCGCAGCGAATCCAGATTTCCCAGATAAAGCCTCTCCTGCAGTCCATGCGCGATCCGTGCCGCAGCCAGAGAGATTTTCCGCGTGACAAACGTCTCCCCGCGCCGTTCGGATTCATGGTTAAATAAAATGCCGCTGCAGCAAAACATATGATATGCTTCCCGGTATTCCCGGACGATCCAGTACCCATACTGTTTGGCAACGGCATAGGGACTGTAGGGGTGAAACGGCGTCTCTTCGTTTTGCGGAACCTCTTCTACCTTTCCGTACAGTTCCGACGTAGAAGCCTGGTAAATCCGGCAGCTTTCTGCCAGGCCGCAAAGACGGACTGCCTCAAGAACGCGGAGCACGCCGGTGGCGACAACATCCGCCGTATACTCCGGCACGTCAAAGCTGACCTGCACATGGCTCTGTGCCGCAAGATTATATAATTCATCCGGCCGGACCGTACCGATGACCGACATCAGGCTCATGGAATCACTCAAATCCCCATAGTGCAGATGAAACCTGCTTTGTCCTTCCAAATGTGAGATACGCTCCCTGTAATCGACAGAAGAACGGCGTATCATCCCATGTACTTCATATCCCTTTTCCAGCAAAAGTTCTGCCAGATAAGAGCCGTCCTGTCCGGTAACCCCGGTGATCAATGCTGTTTTTCCCATATTTATTTCCTCCACATCAAATTTTGCAGCCCAAATTTTTCTTATGCTGCAACTATATCTCTACTTTCCAAATCAACACAGGAACGTGCCTTCGGATACACAGCTGCGCCGCATATCCGCGGTCGCCGTAATACGCGTTGCACATCCCTGCCGCCTGCTCTAAGTCCGCGGACGAAACCAAAATGCCAAACCCTTTCTCCCGATACTGACGCACCAGGTCATGATACACTTCCGCCGTCTTTCGTCCTTCGTCTTCTTCCGCCGCTTCCCACTCTTCCGGAAACCATGCCAGCGCAATCTCTTCTCTTTTCTCCCAAAAAACTTGCAACACGCGCTTTATCTTCTCGATCATCGCCTCTTTATGGCTAAGCAGAGAACTCGCTCCCGTATAAAATAATATGACACGCTTTGGAGTCTGATCTCTCTTGACCAGAATCGATCTCCACGTCTCCGGTAGATCCGCCGCCTCCATACCACTTTTCACCTTTTTGTCTGCAATCGGAGACCCAAGCCCCAAAATCTTCTTCTCCCACAGTTTTCTAGTCTCTTCTCCCGCAGCATTTACCAGCAGATCGATCCAAATCATGCGCATTTCTTCCGACTGAACGATCACGCGGTCGGCGCGCACGACGCCCGGTGAAATACAGCAGTATTTCATATGTTCTATCGCCCGCGTATCCCCCGCCGTGCATTCATCCGCGACAAACGGCTGTACATATACCAGGCAATCCGTTGCTTCCAGCAATTTGTCCGTGTAGAACATCGGATGTACGCTGTACGCCGGATGATATTCGTCATAGGGATGCTGCATATAAATCACGTCCGGATGATGCGCCCACAAATGAAACTGCCGGAAATCCACAACCGGAACCTCCTTTGGAAACTGCCCGGCGGCATCCTGCATCATGCCAAAACTTCCGTCCGGATGTTTAAAACAAAACGGAATCAAAATTACATACGGCGTGCAGTCCGGATCTCGCTTAGCCGCCCTCCAGACACTTTCCATTGCACTCCAGTCCGATACCTGACAAACTAGAAATACAGCCTGATACGGCGTGTTCCTTTGCCTTGCTGACAGACGCCGGATGCCGTTTTCTCTCTGTCTGCAAATCAAAAGATCTTCTTTTGAAATTTCATAGACTAAAGGATTCTCCCCACGTTGATTTTTAAGCGCCTCTTCCTGCTTTTTATACAGCGGATATTCGTGTGTGCCTCCGCTTTTGACTTGCTGCATATACGCCCCGAATTTATATGCTGCCACTGCGTCATAAAGTTTCGGCACAGAAACCGTCCCCGTTTCAAAAGGCAGCCGCGTCGTTTCCCTGTAGTATTCTTTCGGCATCCGATAAGATTTGTTTTGAATAAAGGACTGCATCCCTGTCAGCTCTTTCGCTTCCGCCTCCTCAAACATAGAGCACAATCCCTCTGCCAAAAGCAATAACTGCCTGCGCAGCGGACGCGCAGGATCTATATTCACATGCAAAAGCCCCGCAAGCGCTTCGACCTGTCTTTGGACTTCTCCATCCGCCACGCCTTCCTCCATCGCCTGCACAATCCCAAACACCGACGATATCAGCTCATACTGCGCCTCCTCCTCTTCCGGGGACGGTGCGATGGCATCCAAAACAAACACGTCGATCCCCATCCCATACGGACATCCGTGAAATTTTTCCAGAAATTCTTTCGTAAAATTGATCTGCCTGCTGTTTAATACCCTGGTAAATAATTCGGGATACCCATCGTCCGTATAGATATTATGCAGAAAATAGCCCTCCGGCAGCTCTGCGGCGGCAACGGAAAGAAACCGGTTGTAATCTTCCCGCTTCATACAGATATCCAGATCGTCGTCCCATGGAATAAACCCTCTGTGCCGGATCGCACCAAGCAGCGTTCCGCAGTCCGCAAACCACAGAATCCCGTGTTTTTTACAGACTTTATCAATATCTTCCAACACTTCAAGCTGCGCCGCCCATGCGCGCTTCATCATGCCCGCGACAAAAAATCCGTCTCTTACTTCATCCAAAAACCAGGAATCCGGAAACTCCATGTCATCCCCCTCCATCCAAAGCCGTCTATATGATTTGCAGATTCTGTATCATCACCGGCTTACCCGTGATCCGATACAGCTCTACCAAAGAACTCCAATCGCCGTAATAGGCGTCCGAGAGTGCAATCGCCCGATGCAGATCCGGCGTATCGTCATAAATCCCCCAGTCTTCATTCCGATACTGCTCCACGATACCACAGTTATTATTAAGGGATGAAGAACAGAGAGGATGCGGTTTTGCTC
>BLMD01000194.1 GCA_011959925.1 Lachnospiraceae bacterium | reverse complement strand
AATTTGCAGCAGATTTACAGTCTGTCCCCTTTGGCCACTCGGGAATCTGCCCATTCATCTTATAATATGAAATTGTCCTGACGACTTACTATTATAGCATACATTTCCTTCTTATTCAAGCAATTTTTTACATTCTTTCCAAAATAACCGCCGATTTTTTCTGCAGTGTAATGGTAACGCTCCCCTGTTTCACGGTATAATACTGCGGCATCAGAGAGTATCCGTTTTCTGTTGTAACGATCATCCGCCGCAGCGTACACTCCTGCGGAATACCGGCCCCGATGACAGAAAGCTGCTTGGTCCGTTCTGCGTCGTCATGATTAATCACTATCACAAACTGCTGGTTTCTCTGGAACCGGGCGTAGCACAAAAGCTGATCCTCGCTGTCTAAAAACCGAAACGAACCCGTCCGGAACGCTTCGTTCTCTCTGTGAATCCAAATCAGCTCCCGATACAGATCGATCAGGTCCCGTTTCTCATGCCCCCACGGATACGTTCTGCGGTTATCCGGATCCGTAAACCCGCAGAGCCCCGCTTCATCGCCATAATACAACGTCGGCGCGCCCGGCCATGTCATCTGAATTAAGATGGCTTCCCGCATCACCCGATAATCCACGTCCTCACCGGCCGCATGCGCCCCAAGATATTCCACCCTGCCTGCTTTATGATTTGTCCGCGTTAAGAATCTGGAGTGATCGTGATTGGAAAGCTGATTCATAGAACACATCAAAGACGGCGTTAAAAAACTAGCCATAAAATGCCGCATCGCGCCTTCAAAATCGCCGATCTTTCCGATACGATCGGGAACGTATTCGTCGCTGTGTTTTTCCATCCCTGTCAAAAACCAGGACAATGGCTCCATAAACGCCGCATAGTTCATAATTGTATCCCATTGATCGCCGGCAAGCCAGTCTTTCGGATCTCCGTAATGCTCTGCCAGAATCAGCGCATTTGGATTTGCCTCCTTTACCGCGTCTCTGAAATCCCGCCAAAACTGATGGTTAAACTCCTTGCTGTGTCCCAAATCCTCCGCTACGTCTAATCTCCATCCGTCCACGCAGTAAGGCTCAGATACCCACTTTTTTCCGATCCGCAGAATATCCTCATACAATCTCCGGGAATCTTCAAAATTTAATTTCGGCAGCGTGTCGTGTCCCCACCAGCCTTCATAGCTTTTATTATCCGGCCACGCCGTATCTTCCTGATCTTTAAACCTGAAATATTCCCTGTACGGACTGTCCTTGGAAAGATATGCCCCTTCGTCAAATCCTTCTTTGTGGGTATAAATCTTTTCCCGGTCCATCCAGCAGTTGAAGGAACCGCAGTGATTGAATACGCCGTCCAAAATGATTTTCATGCCGCGGTTATGGACTTCCTGTACAAATTCCGCAAAAAACGCATTGCTTGCCTTTAAGTTTTTCTGGTTTGTGACGCGGCAGCAATACCGCGTCGCTTTTCGGTTATCCTGCTCAAAATCCATTAACAGCTCGCCCTCATCTTCCACGATTTTGGCAAAATGCGGGTCAATATGGTCATAGTCTTGAATATCATATTTATGGTTGGACGGCGAAACAAAGATCGGATTAAAATAAATGACTTCGATTCCCAGATTGGAAAGATAATCCAGCTTTTTTCTGACGCCTTCCAGATCTCCCCCGTAAAATTCTCCGACGCTGAAATTTTCCGGGCATTTCTCCCACCGTTCCTGCGGTACCTTCGTACTAAACGTCCGGATATAATAATATTCATGATCCAACACGTCATTGGATGGATCCCCGTTATAAAACCGGTCCACCATAATCTGATACATAACCGCCCCTTTTGCCCAGTCCGGCGTAGAAAACCCTGGAACAATCCGGAAAAAATACGCCTCCCGGATTTCTTTTGTCACACCGCAGCGGTCATACCAGCAGCAAAACATACCGGAGACAATTTCAAAGTAATATGAAAATACGTCCGTCCCAAGAGATATCTCCGCATAATAATAATCAAACGTCCCGTCGCTCTCGCCGAGCCTCATCTGATATGCATGGCCGTTTGTATGCAAAAGAACCATGTCGACATTGTCTTTCGCCGTGCGGAACCGGATCGTAACCCATTCATTTTCCTTTGGTTCTGCCGGAATCCGATAGTCTTTGGTGCCGTCAGAAAACAATGCTTCTTTCTGTAAAATGGGCCGTGTCTGCATAATATACTGCTGTACCCGATTTAATTTTTCTATGGATTGATATTTCATAAATACTTCCGCCCTTTCCTTAAGATGTAGATAGATTCTGTCCTTTTTGCAAATAAAAAAGACAGCTGTCTAATTGCTGTCTTTTTAGGAGAAGGTATTTTTACTATGGGTGTAGCAAAAACAATTAATGATTGGGGGTTTCTACGTGTATTATAATAGCACGAAATCCAGAATCAGTGTGCACAAACCTCACAAAAAACTACTTTAATTTTTGTCTAAATTGCACAATTTCTGTTTCGATTCTTCCTGGAACAATCCCTCAAACTCTTCTCTGTTCACCTTCTCTTTTTCTAATAAAAGATCAGCGCATCGGTTCAAAATTTCTTCATGCTCCCGTATGATCTTCTTTGCTTTCTCATAACACTCGTCGATGATCCGTTTTACTTCTTCGTCAATCTTTGCCGCCACGCTCTCTCCGTAACCTCTGGCATGGGCAAGGTCCCTGCCGATAAAGACTTCGTCGTCTTCATTATCATAATTGATCAGCCCTATGTGTTCTGACATACCGTATTTGGTCACCATTGCTTTCGCAAGCTGCGTCGCCTGTTTGATATCCTGAGACGCTCCCGTTGTAATGTCGTCGAAAACCATCTCTTCCGCTACGCGGCCTCCTAAATCTACCATAATCTCCTGGATCATTCTTCCCTTTGTATGGAACATCCTGTCGTCTTCATTTAAAGGCATGGTATAACCTGCCGCTCCCGCTCCCGTAGGAATGATCGACACGGTATCCACCGGTCCCACATCCGGCAGCACATGAAATAAAATCGCATGCCCCGCTTCATGGAACGCCGTAATTTTCTTTTCTTCTTCGCTGATAATGCGGCTTTTCTTCTCTGCGCCGATTCCCACTTTTACAAAAGACTGACGGATATCGCTTTGTATGATATATGCCCGGTCTGCCTTTGCCGCATTGATCGCCGCTTCGTTCAGCAGATTCTCCAGATCTGCGCCGGTAAATCCCGCCGTCGTCTGCGCGATCTGCTTTAGGTCCACATCGTCGCCAAGCGGCTTATTTTCGGCATGTACATGCAGAATTTCTTCTCTTCCGCCGATATCGGGCCTGCCGACATGGATCTTGCGATCAAATCTGCCCGGCCGCATGATCGCAGGATCTAAGATATCGACACGGTTGGTCGCCGCCATAATGATAATCCCTTCATTGACGCCGAACCCGTCCATTTCTACCAGCATTTGATTTAACGTCTGCTCGCGCTCGTCATGACCGCCTCCCATTCCGGTTCCCCTGCGCCTTGCCACGGCGTCGATCTCGTCGATAAATACAATACACGGCGCGTTTTTCTTTGCTTCCTCAAACAAATCCCGAACGCGGGATGCGCCCACGCCGACAAACATCTCTACGAAGTCAGAACCGGAAATACTAAAAAACGGTACGCCCGCCTCTCCGGCGACCGCCTTTGCAAGCAGCGTCTTACCGGTTCCCGGAGGTCCTACCAACAGGATGCCCTTGGGAATCCTTGCCCCCAGGCGGATATATTTCCTCGGCGATTTTAAGAAATCCACAAGCTCTACGAGCTCTTCTTTTTCCTCCCGAAGCCCCGCCACATTTCCAAAATTCATTTTATTCTGACCGCTCGAGAGCTTCGCGTGGCTCTTGCCAAAATTCATCATCTTAACGCCGCCGCTGCCCGCCGCCGCCTGATTACTCATAATCGTAAATAAAATAAACATCGCTGCCAGCACGATCAAAAGCGGAAGCAGATTTAAAATCCAGCTCTCCTGGGGTACGTCCGCCGTATAATAATCCGTAAACTGTTTCTTTTCCAGCAGATTCTGTATCTCATTGACGTCGGACACATACAGTTTTTTATCGTTCCCGTCTGTCAGCTGAATGTTTAACGTACCGGTCGGTATTTCCCGGTTCTGCTCGATCTCTACAAATGCGATCTCTCCGTCTTCCAGCGCCTGTTCAAACGCAGCCATCGTATATGCGCCGGACGCGTCTTCTCTGGCGTCCAGCATCAGCCAGACGATCACCACCACGACAACCAGCAGCGCATAGAATCCGAATCCTCTATAACTACTTTGTTTATTTAACAACTGTAACTAACCTCCTTTTCGTCCATTCAGTCTAATTCGACCACGCCGATATACGACAGATTCCGGTATTTCTGCGCATAATCCAGCCCATATCCCACAACGAACTCATCCGGTATATTAAAACAGGTATAATCCACATGCACCTCTACCACGCGCCGTTCGGGTTTATCTAATAATGTGCACAGCTTCAAACTTTTGGGATTTCTGTTTCTCAGATATTCCAGCAGATAACTTAACGTCCTGCCGGAATCGATAATATCCTCCACCACCAGCACATTCTTTCCTTCAATCTCATCATCCAGGTCTTTCACGATTTTTACGATACCGCTGGATTTTGTAGCCGATCCGTAGCTGGAAACAGACATAAAATCCATAGAAACCGGTACGGTCAGCCGTTTTGCAAGTTCACAGGTAAAAAATATCCCGCCTTTTAACACGCAGATCAGATGTACCTGTTCCCCCTGGTAATCCTCGCTGACTTTTGCCGCAATCTCTGCAATCCGCTTATCTACTTCCTCCTCAGATAACAACACGCGAACTGTTTCACTCATTTTTCATCCTCCATATATCGTACTTCCAAAATCTTTTTCGTTTGTTCCGTAACTTTATAATATTCGCTGATACGCCCTCCGAGCGCCCATAAGATATGAGACCCGTCCGCAAGAAGCCAGATTTTGCTCCGCATGGACCTGGGCACTTTCTCATTGATCCAATAGTCTTTAAGCTTTTGCCTGTGCCCCTCGGCATCCAGCACAAAATAATCGCCAGGCTCTCTGGTTCTAAAATAAAGCCTGTTTTTTATCTTATCATAATCAAACCATTTCGTATACAGATTTTGGGGAATTTTTACATTTTTTTCCGAATATCCAAAGATCCGGCAGGCCATCTGTCCTTTCGGAAGGCGGATGATGCCCGGCAGTTCCCCGATCGGAAGCGGAATCGGCGCCTCATCTGTCTCCTCCTCGGTTTGGCTGCGGGAGAGGATCATCCCCTCGTACGTTTTTTCCGCGGTGATCTGATACGGCAGGGCAATCTTCCTGCCGGTCTGCCCCTTTGCCAGATGCAGCAGTGCGTTTACATGTTCCCTGGTAAAATCCTTTCTGCTCCCGGCAAGCTCTGCAGCCGCAGAAAGCATGACCCTGCCCCAAAAAACAGACGGATAGGAAAACAGTTGTTTTGTATCTATACAACTGCAGGTATTATCTGTTTTTATTCTGTGCTTTTCCAAAATCCTGCCAACTTCTCCGTCAAAATATGCGGAAATCTCCGCCGCTTCTTCGGATAACCGGTTGATATGGGCGGTAAACTGCGTATTGATCCGTGCCAGTTCCGGCATTACCCTGTTGCGGATACGGTTTCGGCTGTAACGGATATCCGCATTGGTCGCATCGATCCGATAGGTTTGTCCTTCTCTGTTCAGAAAATCCTCAATTTCACATTTTGACACACACAAAAGCGGACGGATCACCGTTCCCCGCACAGGACGAATCCCAAAGAGCCCGTCGATCCCGCTTCCCCGACAAAGATGGAACAACACGGTTTCGGCATTATCGTCCCCATGGTGCGCGACCGCCGTCTTTACGGTCCCGCCGCGCTGCTTTGCCTTATCCCAAAACCGCCGCTCTTCTTCTGCAAACGCTGCATAGCGTACATTCCTCCCGGCTTCCTCCACCGAAACGCCCGTCTCTTTCGCAATCTTCTCTACCGGATACGACCGGCAGACAAACGGTATTTCATACCGCGCCGCCAGCTTTTGGACAAACTCTGCGTCCGCCCTGCTCTCTTTTCCGCGGATCCCATGCTCCACATGAATCGCCGATATCGTAACATCCATCCGGCGGCGCAGACGTTCCAGAACCAAAAACAGACAGACCGAATCCGCTCCGCCGGAAATCCCTATACTGATATGGTCTCCCTCTTGTACCATCTGATGCTGCCGCATAAACGATGCAATCTTATTTATCATATGTCCACAACCTTGTCAATTTTCCCAGATCGCAGCCGCAAGAACCGTCATGTCGTCCTTTACTTCTCCGCCGGTATATGTCATAACCTGATCTAAAATTTTTTTTGCCATAAGTCCCGGATGATTCGTTTTGATTCCGGAAATAATTTCCTCCAGCGTCTCCTCCGGACTGTCGGTATGCAGATATTCTATCACACCGTCTGTAATCATGACAAGAAAATCTCCGTCCGAGAGCTGCTTTTTTGCATGCTCGATCTCTATTTCAAAACTGACGCCCACCGGAAGCGACGTAGAAAGCAGGCATTCCACGTTTCCGGATTTATGGCGTATAAACGTAGCGGACGCCCCGATCTTATAGAACGAAGTCTCGCCCGTATACAGATTGACAGCGGAAATATCCACCGTGGAATACTGGTCATCCTCACCGTGAATAACCATTGCCGAATTCAGCATCTTAATTGCCGTATCCTTGGTAAATCCCGCTTCCACAAAACGCTCCAAAAGATCGATCACAAGCTCGCTTTCTTTACATGCTGAAACGCCGAAGCCCATGCCGTCGGAAAGGCTTAGTACAAGCTCTCCGTCCTCTTTTTCCAGAAAGGAAAAATTATCTCCTGAAACCGCCGCGCCGTCTTTGACCAGCCGCGCCACTCCCTGCACGGCATGATATGCCGGTTCTTCCTCATATATGATCTCCGATGTCTCTTTCCCCACAAACGTCCTTGTATCTTTGTGCGGCTTCATCGGCAGCTCCAGCGCCAGCGCCACCACTTTTGTCAGTTCCTTCATCGCCACGCAATTCCCCCATTTGGAACGCACCTGCAAGGCAGCCTGAATGTGCCCGTCATTTTTCCGGTACAAATGAACTTCTTCCGCTATGATCCCGCACTCCTTCGCCCGATAGCGGATTTCGGAAATCCTGCGCTTTTCTTCCGCATCCAAAAGCTTTGCTTCGCTGGCGCAGTCTTCCATGATAAATGCCATCGCGTCCAGCTGCTGCGCTATCACCTCCCGGTTTTCCAGAAGTCGGTTATACCATGCTTTGTTCACACGCGTCTGCTCAAATGCCGCCGCCGCTTCCCTCTCGATATGATCCGGATACCTGCAGTGCTTTGCAAGTTCGATGCGCAGCGACTCGTCCGCTTCTCCGTTCTGCATCAGGCTTCCTACCAGCCGTCCCAACAGTCCGTACATCGTGTGATCCGACGGCGCCCAGCAAACGGCGCAGGTATCGCAGCCGCTGCAGATACGCCCGGTAATTTCCTGCTGAATCCTGCCCGCATCCTCCGGCTGGATTTCACAGCGCTTACTCATCGATAAAAATGTTTTGGAAAGACCTTCAAAACTTTTTGCATAATTTAACAGCCGCTGCTCCTGATAGCCCTCTCTGGCATTTCCCGGGTACTCTTTTAATTCTGCATCTTCCAAAAACAAATGTACGCCCCTCGCCGCCAAAATCACAAATCCGAAAATAAACACCCCTTCGCATACGGCGGCCGCCATTGTCACCTGGTTTTTAAAATCAAAAATTCCGCCGAACACGGAAAGCGCCAGAGTTCCGCCGGCTGCGGCAACAGCGGCAACTATCGTATAGCATCGTTTATCTACCCATTCGCAAAGCCGTACGGTAATCCCGATCAGCAGCAGCGACATCGCATACTTTGCTATCACCGTAATAGGAAGAAACGCCGTCATCCCTGCCAGCATTCCCGCCGAAATCAGCATCCTTCCCTGCTCCTGCAGATATACCGCTGCAAAAAATGCCGGAACAAAGGGATAGCATCCCATAATCGAAATTCTGCAGAACAATGCTCCTGCAATGCTCAGCGCCAATTGTTTCCATCCTGTACGTTTCATACGTCTCTACCTCCTGCCCTTGTTTTTCATACTCGAAGGCATTATACGCACAGAACCGTAAAATCTTTGTCAAACGATTGGACCCCCTGCAAAAACTTTTCGTCAAAAAAGCCCTCGAATTGTAGATTCGAGGACTCTTACGCCGTTTAAGAGATTCGCATTATTTCTCTTTAAATATAATCTCATGGTCATATACCATACCCAATTTACTCTTTGCCGTATCTTCCACATACTCCTGACTGCCGATATATGCTTCATAATCGGAAAGCTGCTCCGACCGCTTTTTCTCTTCTTTCAGCTGTGTCGTAAGTTCCGTTTCTCTTGCCGTATACTCCCGGTCTTTCTGGTACAGCCGGATGATCTGCACGGACATAAATGCAAGCAAAAATATCACAATGCAGGCAATGCTTAACCTTCCTGTCTTTTTCTTTGTTCTGTTTCTGACCATATGCCCTACCCTCTTTACTCTATTTCTTCAAACGTTTTTAAAAAACGCTTCTGTCAGATTCGCTTTAATCCTATCTTAATGGCTTTCCGGATTTTTTTCAATTCTTTTCTGAAAAATAAACAAAGTTTTTTTAACGGCCTGCCGAAGAAGCGCAGCATTTTTTGGATGATCTTTAACCACGCCCGGATCACGCGCACAAATATCCGTATCACAAAAGGACTCACCAGGCTGTTTTCCAGAAGCATCCCAACGGCGACGCCGCCCAAGACAAACCAGCGCAGCAGTCCGTCGTTCTCCTGGTATAACATAGCAAATATCCCTACGGCACAGAGCAGCCAATACAAGATATCTTCTACTGCCATAAGAATCGTCCCATGCTTTACGATATTCCGGAAAATACGGACAATATCGTAAAGCATCATCAAAGCGGCTCCAAAACAAAGCGACGCAAGCAAAAGGCTTCCCTCTCCGGCAATTGTTTCACTGACTGCGCCGTTCATTTAAACAGCCGCCCCAAAAAAGATTCCGCCTGCTTTCCGTAATCTTTGATCTCTGAATATGCCAGAGAATCTATTTTTCCCTCTATGTCAACCTCGCCTTTCTCCAGGCTCAAACGGTTTACATGCAGATCATTCCCTTTGATCAGCAGCATTCCCTCTTCCGTTTCCAGAAGGATTTCAGACACGTCAAAAGAAAGTACGTCGACCACGCCGCTGAAATTCCCGGTTTTGCGGCTGCCCAGAAGAACCTTATGCGCCTTTCTGTTACCTGTTTTTTCTTCCATACTTACCCCCTGTCCACAACCGTCCTGTGTTTGAAACGATCGTTTCTATCATTATATTAGAGTGTATGGAAATTTATGCGAAAAATTTGTCCAAACTATAAATAACGGAACATTTCTTTGGCGTCTTCTTTCTTGGTGGACTCCGCCAAAGACAAAACTTCCGCTTTTACGGTCTTTTGGCCAAATACGATTTCTATGATATCGCCCGTTTTGACATGTAAGGATGCTTTCGCCGGTTTTCCGTTTACCGAAACCCTCCCCGCGTCGCATGCCTCGTTTGCCACCGTCCTCCGTTTGATCAGACGGGATACTTTTAAAAATTTATCAAGCCTCATACGTTTCATCCTTTCCGTTTTCTCCCGGATCTGCCCGCCGCTGGCATATGCAGACGGTTCTCCCGCAAAAGATCCCGAAAGAAAAACACAGAGGGCTTACGCAAGCCCTCTGCAGCATATTGGTTTCTTCCAGAAATTATTCGTTGATCATATCCTTTAATGCTTTACCTGCCTTAAACTTAGGCGCTTTGGATGCCGGAATCTCCATCTCTGCCCCGGTCTGAGGATTTCTTCCGGTCCTTGCAGCCCGCTCGGAAACTTCAAATGTTCCAAATCCTACCAACTGAATCTTCTCGCCCTTCTTTAATTCTTCTGCAACCACATCAGTAAAAGCCTTTAATGCTGCTTCAGCGTCCTTTTTGGATAATTCAGTTTTGTCAGCGATCGCTGCGACTAATTCTGCTTTGTTCATTTAAAAATTCCTCCTGTGGATTTCATATATTAAGGTTTGTATCTGACCTATAAATCTATTTATACTTGTTTTACCTATATTTGTCAAGGAAAAGTCTTTGATTTTTCCCCATTCTAAGCATGAAATGTTATGGTCTGCCCCTGCGGGCATCCCAGTCACGGAAATTTAAATCAATTGTTCCACCAGCTTAAGCACGGCGTTCCCCAGGTCTTTGGATTTTGCATCCGCATCTTCCATTGACACCCCTTTTACGCCGATATAAAACTTAACCTTCGGCTCTGTACCGGAAGGACGGACGCATACCCATGCATCGTCGGTCAGCTCATAGTACAGTACGTTCGACTTCGGCAGACCCGTCGGTTTTACTTCTTTCGTTTTCGTATCCGTAACCGTATCTGCGGTATAGTCGCGGACCGCCGTCACTTCATAGCCGCCGATCGCCGCCGGAGGATCGTTCCGCAGCGTTCCTAAAATCGTCTGAATCTTCTCTAAGCCTTCGATTCCCTTTAACGTAATGGATTCCACATGATCCTGATAATATCCGTACCGTTCATACAGGTCTAACATCGCGTCCCAAAGCGTCTTGTCCTGTGTCTTGTAGAATGCCGCAGCTTCACACAAAAACATTGTCGCCGCTACGGCGTCCTTGTCTCTGGCATATGTGCCCGGCAGGCAGCCGTAGCTTTCTTCCATGCCGAACAGGTACGTGCCTTTTCCGGTCTGTTCAAATTCCAGTATTTTCTGTCCGATAAATTTAAAGCCTGTCAGCACTTCGATCAGATCTACACCGTAATACGATGCGATCGCATCCGCCATATTGGTCGTAACGATAGAACGAATAAATGCGCCGTCTTCTTTCAGGCTTCCTTTTACCGCTTTTGTCTGCCCAATGATATAATCCCCGATCAAACAGCCGGACATATTGCCGGTCAACATATGGTATTCTCCTGTCTGCGCGTCTTTTACATATACGCCCAGACGGTCCGCATCCGGATCCGTGGCAAGTACAAGATCCGCATGTTCTTTTTCTGCAAGGGCAAGTGCAAGCTCATACGCGGCAGCGGCTTCCGGATTCGGATATCCTACCGTCGGGAAATCACCGTCCGGCAGTTCCTGCTCTTTTACGACAAACACATTTGCAAAGCCAAGCTCTTTTAAGATCGTACGCACCGGGATATTTCCGGTTCCGTGCAACGGCGTATAGACAATCTTTAACTCGTCTTTTACCGCGTCGATCGCATCCTGATGGATCACGAGCTTTTTGATTTCTTCCATATAGGAACGGTCGATCTCTTCTCCGATCGTAATATAAAGTCCGTCGCTTACCGCCTGCTCTTTGTTCATTGTAAGCATGGAATTGTAATCCGTAACCGCTTTTACCTGATCCATAATTCCGGTATCGTGCGGCGGCGTAATCTGCGCGCCGTCTTCCCAGTATACTTTATATCCGTTATATTCGGCAGGATTATGGCTTGCCGTGATATTGATGCCTGCAATACAGTTTAATTTGCGGACTGCATAGGACAATTCCGGCGTTGGGCGCAGCGACTCAAACACATACGCTTTGATCCCGTTCGCCGCTAAACACAGCGCCGCTTCGTCTGCAAATTCCGGCGACATCCTTCTGGAATCATACGCAATGGCAACACCGCGGGATTCGCCCCCTACTGTCTTGATATAATTGGCAAGCCCCTGCGTTGCTTTGCGAACCGTGTAAATGTTCATACGGTTTGTCCCTGCTCCGATCACGCCGCGCAGACCTGCCGTGCCAAATTCGAGTTCTTTGTAGAACCTGTCCTCCGCCTCTTTTTCATCATCGGCGATTCCTCTTAGCTCCGCCTTTGTTTCCTCATCAAAATAAGGATTTGTAAGCCAATCGTTTAGAATATCTTTGTAATTCATCTCTTTCCTCCTCTTGTTTTTTATTCATCCCTCAAATCATCATAACTTCTGTCCTGATTTGAGTTATTGTTTGAATTTGTATTGCTGTTTTGATTCGTGCTGCCCGTACCGCCGTTCGTATTGTTATTATTGATCGACGTCAGAAGATTATACAGCGTTGTCAGATAATCTGTCTGCCCGTTATCGGTGCCGTTGTTATTATTATTATTGTTGTTATTGTTATTATTATTGTTATTATTACTGCTGTTATTATTCGTGTTGTTATTTTGGTTTCCGTTCGTGCCGGCGGACGACGACGCATTGTCTCCTTTATCCTTCGTTTCTTTTGATTTCTTATCTTTGTCGGAGGTTTTGCTGCCGGAAGACGCGTTCAGCGCAATCTCAATTTCAGCCTCTTTGGAATTGACCACCAGCCGTTCGGTAATCGTCTCATATCCTTCCGCCTCAACGGAAATCGTATGCACTCCGTACGCAAGTTCCACCGGTTTGGAATAATCCGCCTTCTTACCGTCGATCCAAAGGACTGCGCCGTCGATCCCGACTTCAAACGTAATTCTGCAGACTTTCGGTCCTTCTCCCTTTAATTCGTCCAGATTCAGGCTCGTCGTTTTGTCGCGTTCTACCTGAATTTCCCTGCTGCCGCCGTAACCGTTGTTCGCAACCGTCACAAGATACTTGCCTTCGGGCACTTCGATCTGCATATTCGGCGTAACCTGCTCGAAAATCTTCTCGCCGATGCAGATGAAACTGCCTTCAAACAGCTTTGTATTGGCAAGCGCCAAAAATCCGTGCCCCTTTGCAACAGCCAGAGAAAGCAGTTTCTTTCCCAATCCGACGGCGCGGAGCACATCCGATCCCCCAACGCTTGCAAATCCGACTTTCGCATCTCCGGAAAATATATCCATATCCGGATCGTACGAATATTTTGTCTGTCCGATCGTAACCGCATGTATACTTTCGTCAATGGTATAATTTACAATATCCTCATAAACCCAGACTTCATCGGAAAGCTGCACGCAGGTTAACTGCTGCGTACTCTTCGTCACCTCAATCGTGGCCACGTCGCCCGGCAAAAAGGAGGCTGCCGACTTCGTATCGCCGTATTTATCCAGAAACCTCGTTCCGATATCATACGTATACTGCAGCTGCCTGCCGTCGCTTACTCTCTGAAATACGGCTTCTTTCGCCGCTTCGTCGATTTTCGTGATAATGTATAAATCCGTCTCTTCCGCAGCAGAAGGCACTTCGGTATCCTCTGCTTCCGTCTGCCCAGTCTGCTGCGCGGCGGTTTTCCCGCTTCCCATTCTGCGCTGTACAATCCCGCTGCCGGTAGATGTCTTTGCGCAGCCGCCAAGCAGACAAACAGCCGCCAAAATAAGTCCGGCAAGCAGAATGTGCTTTCGTATCTTCATCCTTTTCTCCAATCAACTTCTATTTTCTTAGGGGATACCTTTTGGACACCCCGTACGACACGCTTCCCGAAAGCGGTCTTTTCCAGTATAGCATACTTTTTTTAACTTGTGAAATAAAACAGCATCTTTAAAAACTGTTTTCTCTGAACTTCCTGCTCGATTACTTTTTCCAGTTTTTCAATATCTCTGCCGGATATCCAGGATTTTCTGGAGCTGCAGTAATGATTCGCGATCTTCCAGTATTTTTTCGGATAGGCAAGCCGCAGATACAGCTGTTCCAGCTCCTCCGGCAATAATTTTCGTATATTGTCATATGCCGTGATCATCTCTATGCCAAGTCCGGTATTCCAGTTATATTTTTCTAAGATCTTCCGCACAAAATTTGCAAGGTCCCGTACCATAATGTCATATGTCAGCTTTTCTAAGTTCAAAAGAACCCATTCGCCCTGGGAAAATATTACATTATGCTGGTTGAAATCTCCATGACAAAACCCCCGCAGATCCTGCATCCGGCGATCCTCCATGCGTTCTGCCTGCCGTTTTAACTGGCCTGTCACTTCCGCTGCCTGGTTCCGATAGCTTTCATACACCTTCATAAACAGCATTTCAAATTCATTCTTCTTATTTTTTCCCCGAATATAATTCTTGACTTTATTCAGCTCCCGGTTGTGTTTTTCGTACTCTAACAGAAGGCTGTTGTGATCCGCCTTTAAAAACTCCGGAATTTCCCCGTCATAAGATTTTGCCAGACTGTGGAAACTGGCAAGCTGCCTGACCGCCGCCAAAATATCACTGCGGTTCCTGACGTCGCATTCCTTCCCGGGAAACCAGTTTTTTAACAGATAAGATGTATCGGTAATCTCATCCTTTACCAGAACTTCTCCTTCTTTTGACAATACGATAGTCTCTGCGCACAATCCTTTCGCAGATAAAAATTCCAATATATGATATAAAAAAGCAGCCCGTTCCTTAGAACCGCGGAACTCCTTTAACAGCATCGATCCTTTGTCCGTATCACAGCCCAGGGCTCCGCGTCCTTTTACTGTACTTCTGATTTCTATTTCATACTTCTCCAGTATTTCTTCTTCCCGATTATACACCAAAACCCCTCCATACGAATCTTTTCCACTTCGTCTACTTTTTCGTACATTCCGTGTCTTTTAAGCATATGAACAGGGTTCTGAAAGTATTCCCATTATCTTATTTTTATTCCCCACATAACCTGCGTACAACGCGTGTGATCAGGCGGACTCCCCGGCGGCAAATTCCCGCGCCATACGGAGCAGATATCCCGTTTCGTTTTTATCGGGATCGTCTAGCACAAGCTCGAACAGACGGTTTAAAACATTCCCCAAAGCAGGTCCGGGACGCATGCCGGCTGCGATCAGATCCCTGCCGGATACGGCAAGGTCTTTTAAGGACAGACACTGATTCTTTTCTATGACGGAACGGTAACATGCTTCGTATTGGTCTACATACGCAAGCTTTTCCGATCTTTGATAATCGCTCTGCGCCAAAATATCCGCACGCTTTACGGCAAAAATGTCAGGAAATGCACCGCTGCCCAGGCTCACTGCCGCGCGCCTGACGCTTCGTTCTGTAATCGGCGGATTTTGGTCATGCCCTGCGACAAGGCAGCAGACTTTCTGCGTCGTATCATTGTCAAATTTCAACCGCCGCATGATGCTGCGCGCCATTTCGCTTCCTTTCTGCGGATGCCCGTAAAAATGATCCTGCCCGTCTTCCCCCGTCGTCTTGCAGGAAGGCTTTCCGATATCGTGAAACAGCATCGCAAGCCGCAGCGTTTTCTTGCTTTCGATCTGTGCAAGCGATTGGATCGTGTGCTCTCCTACCGTATACATATGATGCGGACTGTTCTGTGCTGTCTGCATCATTACGTCAAATTCCGGCAGTATTACTTTGGTGATACCGGTCTCATACAGCGTGCGCATCTCTTCGGGATGATCGGACATCAAAAGAGAAACCAGCTCGGACTGAATGCGTTCCGCGCTGATCTTTTTTAACGTGGGCGCAAGCGCACAGATTGCACTGCGCGTCTGCTCTTCCACGGTAAATCCAAGCTGCGCGCCGAAACGAACGGCACGCATCATCCGCAGCGCATCCTCTGAAAACCGTTCTTTGGGGGCTCCGACACAGCGGACGATCTTCCGATCCAAATCCGCTGCACCGTCAAAAGCGTCGATCAGACCGTGCGTGTCATTATATGCCATCGCGTTGATTGTAAAATCCCGCCGTTTTAAATCCTCGTTCAAATCCGGCGTAAACGTAACTTCCTTCGGATGCCTGAAGTCTTCGTATGTTCCGTCGACCCGGTACGTTGTGACTTCAAACCCCTCCCGGTTTAATAAAACCGTTACGGTTCCGTGGGCAATTCCCGTATCCACTGTTTTCGGAAAAAGCGCTTTCACCTCAGCCGGACTGGCAGAAGTTGTAATATCCCAGTCTTTTGGCTCTCTGCCCAAAAGACTGTCTCGTATGCAGCCGCCGACCGCATACGCTTCATATCCCGCCCGCATAAGCGTATCTATAATACGACTGACGTTTTCCGGCAATATCAGTTTCATTTTAATATGCCTTTCCCCAATATACCAGCCTGTGCGCCGGTTTGCCGCAGCATACGCAGACGGAGGAAATCTCCTCCTGATCGGAAAACGGCATACAGCGCGCCGTAGCCGCAAAATCTTCCTTTAGTTTATCTTCACAGGACTGCTCCCCGCACCACATACCGCGGATAAATCCCGGTTTGGTTTGAATAATTTCCGAAAACTCTTCATAATTGTGCGCATCGTAAATATGCGCATCCCTGTGCGCCTTCGCACGTTCCAACAGTTCCGTCTGTATCTGATCCAGCAGTTCTTTCGTACGCGTCTCTAATTCTTCGAAAGATACAAACGTCTTTTCCCTGGTATCGCGGCGGACAAGCACGCACTGCCCCGCTTCGATATCTTTGGGACCGATTTCTATACGGATCGGAATCCCGCGCATCTCCTGCTCGGAAAACTTCCATCCCGGACTCTTTTCCGTATCGTCCAGCTTCACCCGGACGCCGGCTGCTGCCAGCTGCTCTTTTAACGCTGCGGCTTTCTCCAAAACGCCTTCCTTATGCTGCTGGATCGGAATGACCATCACCTGCACAGGCGCAATTTTCGGAGGCAGAACCAGTCCGGAATCGTCTCCGTGTACCATAATAATCGCACCGATTAACCGCGTCGTCATACCCCAGGACGTCTGATGCACATACTGTAAGGTATTGTCCTTATCCGTATACTGAATGCCGAACGCCCTGGCAAAACCGTCTCCGAAATTATGGCTTGTTCCGGACTGCAGCGCCTTGCCGTCGTGCATCAGCGCCTCGATCGTATAGGTCGCCTCGGCTCCGGCAAACTTTTCTTTTTCCGTCTTTTTGCCCCGGACCACCGGCATCGCAAGCACTTCCTCGCAAAAATCGGCGTACACGTTCAGCATCAGAACCGTACGCTCTTCGGCTTCCTCTGCCGTTGCATGCGCCGTATGGCCTTCCTGCCATAAAAATTCCCTGGAACGCAGAAACGGCCTGGTCTCCTTTTCCCACCGGACAACAGAGCACCACTGATTGTACACTTTCGGAAGATCGCGGTAAGACTGGATTAAATTTTTATAAAAGTCGCAGAAGAGCGTTTCCGATGTCGGACGAACGCAAAGGCGCTCTTGCAGCGGATTCGACCCTCCGTGCGTCACCCATGCCACTTCCGGCGCAAACCCTTCTACGTGATCTTTTTCTTTATTTAAAAGGCTCTCCGGAATAAACATCGGCATATATACGTTTTCTACCCCGGTTTCTTTAAATCTCCGATCCAATTCTGCCTGAATATGTTTCCAGATGATCATTAAGCCGGACGGTTATGCCATCTGGGAACATATTCAGGCAGAATGGGATCGGAGATTGAAAGAAAAAGGGGGAGAAAAC
>BLMD01000193.1 GCA_011959925.1 Lachnospiraceae bacterium | reverse complement strand
ACTATCCCTGCCTGAAGAGAAGCCAGTAAGTCAATGCCTTAACTAAATGACATTGTACCGAAACCGTCCCCTTTTCGAGAGCCTCTATCGTTCCGCTGTCGTCTACGTCAATATGTCCGTTGGAAGCTTTCCATGAAATCTTCTCGCATTCGGCACACGGAGGGACTAACTCTACCGAAAGTTCTGCGCTTTCTCCCACGTTCATCTCCAAATGATCCGCACTTAACAAGATTTGTTGTGCATGTTCCTTTACCGTTACGATACATGTGACAGAACATCCTCCCGCATCTACTGCCGTACCTGTTACAACAGCCGTGCCCGCCCCGGCAGCCAAAAGATTTCCGGAAGGATCTGCCGTTACAACCGATGCATCCGATGTCGTCCAAATCACCTTCTGATCTGCCTGGGGAGGAGAAACCGATGCCTGCAGCAAACGGGTCTCGCCTTTCCATAGATCCAGCCGGTAATTTCCCTGTGTATCCTGTGTAAGCCCGGAAAGAGTGATTTTTTCCGCAGACATCACCTCTTTGACATCTGTAAACGCCTTGATTCTGGCGGTAACGCCGTTTCCTGCCATATCTTCCCAGCTGCCGTTTATAAACCGAAAACTCTCTCCTTCTTTTACCTGATTGGTAAAAGAAACCCAGTTTCCGTTCTGATATGTTTTATCCACGAAGAAATCAACTTGTTCCCCGCTCTCTTTTTCCAGCGTTACCACGACGGAAAACGTCTCCCCCTCTTTGAGAGAAACCGGAACCGGAAGCGGCACGGTATAATATCCCGTATAACTTGTACTGCCTGTCACCGGTTCCAGCAAAGCAGGAATCCCCGACGCAGGATCGGATGCGTCTTTTGGATTTTTAAAAATCTGAATCCGATACGATACCGCCGTATCAAACAGAGCAAAGGATACCGCCTTTAATTCTTCCCATTTTTGATCTCCCTTTATATGTACGCGAAAAACATTCGCAATAGATGATCCGCTGTCTATTTTTGTCAGCGTACTGTTCGAATTGGTAACATTAAATGCTCCGGCAGAACCGTCATATTGATAATTATAATCGTAGTTATCTGCCGGTTCAAAATCAAAAATATATGCCCTGGCACGATTCGTATTGGTATTTTGAGGATTCACGGCGCTGTCTTCATAAGAGATATAAAAATATCCCCCGTCTCCCCAGTCCGGCCCGTAACTGTTTTTGGCAATCCATGCGCCGTCGCATTCGGGACGGTATGCTTCCTTAAAGTTCTCCTTCGGAAATGTATCGTCCCATCCTACGATTGCGACCGAATGATTATTGGCCTGTTTAGGATTCAACGGAACATAATACGCATAGCTGCCGCTGTTGTAATACTGGTAATTCCAGTAATAGTTGACCGCCGCTCCTCCGTATTTGCGGATCATCTGTTTCACAATATGAACGGCATCCACATCCTTAAAGTTGATCCAGTATGCATTCTGCAGATGCGCCGTATCGGCATACGCCAGGGTTTCAGAATACTGTGAACTAGGAGTCAGCCCTCCCATGGGCAGATCCTCTTCTTTTGCCGCTCCCACCCAGTTTGCCAGGGAAAACGTAGAAAAAATGGTATTGGAACCGACATCCAGAAAATCCGTCCCGGAAATATTATGATTGCCGTCTCCGGCGGTATTTCCCAGAGGGTCGTCTGCGGAATGATAGAAAAAATAACTCAGGTGCGCTTCCGAAAAATCAAGCGTTTCGGGATCCGCAGCGCCTTTGTATACCATGGACTGCTCTCCTGCCGCCAGAGAAGAAAACGCCCAGCATGTATTTGATTTCTGACTTCGCACAGGCGTAATCTTATGTTCCGTTCTGGGATCGTATACATCCGGTAAAACGCCCGCTCCATAATCAGCCAGAGCCGTATCTTTTCTGATCAGCCGATACAATTCTTCTTTTTTTCTGCCGTGTGCATCTTCCGAATTTTCGATGCTGCCGATCAAAGCTTCTATTTCATCCGACATTCCCGGTATTTCAAATACCGTATCTTCTGCGAATGTCGGTTCCGAAATCAGCAGGCACGCACACACTGCCGCAAACCCTAAATATTTCTTCATAACCCCACCGCCTTCTGCTTTACACCTATCGCTTCTGATCTCCTTAACTGACGCGCTCCTGCAGAGCGTTTTCTTAATCTTTAGTATAATACAGCTTTATTTCAAAAGAAAGAAACAGACAGGAAGAACCTGATTCCAGCTTTTCCAAAAATTGCCGGATTCCAGGGTTCTTCCTGTCTGTTTTTATTTCTTGCTGCCTAAGACAACATCTAAAACCTGTTCTTTATATTCTCCGTTAAACGCCCTTTGAATGGTAACTTCAACGGTTGTTCCTGCCGGAAGGTATTTCATTAATTCCCGAATCTCTTCATAAGATTTAATGTTTCTTCCGTCAAAGCGCGTTATGATATCGCCCTGCATCAGTCCCGATTCGGACGCACTGCTGCCTTCTACGATATGCGCAATATATACGCCTTTGGGCATCTGATATGTTTCGGAAACGGCCTCAGTGACATCCACTCCGGAAATTCCAAGATATGCCGTATCATTTCCGGTTACGATTTCTCTGGTGATCAATTGCCGGATAATCGGAATTGCCGTTTCCGCAGGAATGGCATACCCCATCCCTTCCACGCTTGTTTCCGCATACTTCACGGAGGTAACGCCGATGACTTCACCGGATGCATTCAGCAGGGCGCCGCCGCTGTTGCCCGGATTAATCGCCGCAGACGTCTGTATCAGCTCATTGGTTGTCGCACTGCCGTCCGTCTCATTGGTAACCGTCACTTCCCGGTTCACTGCGCTGATCACGCCTGTCGTCACCGACTGTCCGTATCCAAGCGCATTGCCGATTGCAATGGCAGTATGTCCGATTTTCAGCGCAGACGAATCACCGAAAGAAGCGACGCGGATATTCTTCTTTGTCTCCTCTTCGATATCTTTCAGCGCTACGGCAATCACCGCCAGATCACTGCTGGCGTCCACGCCCTTGATCCTCGCGTCTACCGTGGTCTCATCTGCAAAAAGCACGGTGAGTGTCTGTGCGCCTTCTACCACATGGTTATTTGTTGCAATATAGAGATTCTCTTCGTCCTGGCTGACAATGATTCCGGATCCGCAGCCTTCATTTTCATATTCCTCCATTTCTCCGAAAAAGAAGCTTGGAACCTGAGTTCTCGCAATCGTTGTGATCGATACGATCGAAGGCATCGCCTGTTCGGCAATATCCGAGACATCCGTCACCGCGCCTTCGGCAGATGACGCACTGCCGGCTTTTGCAGAACCTGAAATCGGATCCGCTGCTTCCGTTGCATCTATAATATGCAGATCGCCGCCGGAAGCTTTCTTTTCTTCCTTGGCCGAAAGACGATCCTCCCCGGTAACGTTTCTAAAGAAATATGTCGTGCCTGCAAACGCAAGACCTGCAACCAGGCCAAATGTCAATGCAAAAGCAGCGCACTTTACCAGTTTTTTCGCAAAACCGCTGCCCTCTTTTCTGGGTTTGGGAGTTTCCTCATACGCTCTGTACCAGCCGTTTGTCTCGTCTCCTTCTCCGTAAACAGGTTCCGTATATGTACCTGAAGATTCGGCCTCCCCGTAGGCATAATACTGCGAAGGTTTTGACTCATCCTGCGGATTCGGTTCCTTCTGCCCGTACAGTTCATCCTGATTTTCATATCCATCCATGCCGACACTACTCCTTTCACCTGAACAGTTCTGTATTGTATGTAAGTGAGTTTACGCCGAATTTGTGTTGCTTTTGTGAAATCAGCGTGCAAAAAAGGTGAAAAATGATATTTCGTCATTTTTCACCCTGCTGTATTTGCATGCCCTATTCCTGATCACTTTCCTCCGGCAGAGTATATCCCGTATCCGTCGTACTCGTATTATCGTCGCCGGTCAGAGGATTATCCAGCCGTGTTGCGACATCCGTGGTACATCCGGTGTAATTTACGATATAATCGCTGATGCCGCTTACCGTAGACGATACGTTATTTTTCTCGTCAAACAGATATTCATGCAGCTCTTTCACATTCGTCTCAAGATCCGTCGGCACGACAAGACTTCCTTTCGAACCGTAATTTCCGGTACACAGTTCAAACGGCCATCCGTGCGTATCTTCCAGTTCATAATCCATTACGCTGCTTGCCAGTTCCAAAAGGCCTTTGCTTGTATAACTGGTCGAAATTTCATCGATCATACTGTTAATCATGCTTCCGACCGTTGCTATACTGGAACCTTTTGCCTTTTCGATCATCTTTGTCAATACAAGTCTCTGACGTTCCGTACGTTTAAAATCGTCGCCTGCCGTATAACGAATCCGGCAGTACGCAAGCGCCTGTACGCCGTCTACTCTGTATGTGCCTCCGCCGCTTAATCTGCCGGAACTCTTTCCCGTCACCTGATTGATCTCGTCGATGTAATTGTCGTTCATGATCTGCACTTCCTGATCGGTAAGCGTCAGCTCGATTCCGTCGAGCAGATCGATCGCTTCTACCAAAGCGCCGAAATCCACTGCGACATAATTGACAATATCCAGATTCAGATTCCGGTTCAGCGCCGCAATCGCGCCTTTGGGTCCGCCATAGGAATACGCCGAATTTATTTTATTATAAGTTTCTTCTTTGACATTTAAAAACGTATCGCGGTAAACCGATATCAGCTTCACCTTTTTCGTATCGTTGTTGATGCTCGCAATCATGATACAATCGCTGTTTCCGCCGTCATATCTGCCGGTATCCCGATTATCCAGCCCAAACAGCGCAATATTGGTATACCCCTCCAGTACCTCCGCCGTTTCGGAATCCAGTTCGATATTGACGTCCTCTTTCCCAATCTCCCCGGTGCTGTCTACTTTGTTCAATTTCGAATATACGAACAACCCTACAAGCAAAACCGCCAGAACAAAAATTTCAACTGCGAATAAAATAATCTTGTTTTTCTTTTTCTTTCTCTTTCTACTCATTTTATCTCCGTTCTTCCAGGTACCCCTTCTCCTGAATTGTATTATATTGGAAAACAATTAAAAATAATATATAACTTTTTTTTCTATCTGTCAATCGTAACAATTTGAAAAGAAATTGTATATATTTCACAAAAATTCTTAATATTTCCATAATTTTTTACGTTTGTACAATTCCCGCAGTAAAATCAGGCGTTTTACCGCCATCTGAAGCAGCGTTCCGTGGGAAAAGTCGGAAACGTTTGCATCATGCCTGCGGTACAGCAGCAGCCGATCCCCGATAAACCGGCTGTTTCCGCCCCTTAAGTCGTTGATCATGCCGATCCACTGATCGTGCATCTCCACTTTTTCGGAAATCGGAAGCACATAGGGCAGAAGGCTTTTCTCAAACGCCATGCAGCAGCCCATGTATCGGTTTTTCAGCAAATTGTTCAAAAATCCCGGCTTAGAACCACGATATGAAAAAAAAGATTCCATCTTTACTTCCGTAAAAGAAGCGTTCATAACCCGTGCGTCGTGGCAGACCAGCCTGCATCCGTCTTTCCCCAGATACTCCATTACTTTCTCTACTTTATCGTCTGTCCACACATCGTCCTGGTCCGCCAGAAAAATATAGTCGCCCCGGCAGGCCGAAAGCGCCGCGTTGATATTCTGTTTGATCCCAAGTCCCGGTCCCTGCAGCAGCCTGACAGGAATTTCCCCGTTCTGATATTCTCTGACCAGCTCTCTCGTCCGGTCCGACGAACCGTCGTCCGATACGATAATTTCATCGCGGCAGGTCAGGTTCCTTACGATCGAATCCATCTGTTCTTTGATATAACGTTCTCCATTATATGACGCAACTGCCACCGATATCCTGATGTTTCCCATATCCCTCTCCGTTTTCTATTCCAAAAAAATCTTCTCATACGCTGCCGTGATCTGCGTGTGGCTGTAATCGGATAAAATCCGCCGTTTTGCCCTGCTGCCGAATGCGTTCCTCTGTTCCTCGTCAAATTCCGAAACCCGCTCGATCAAAGAGGAGAGATTTCCCGGCTCCTTGGTCCAGTAAAGCGCGGCATCCATGCCGACTTCCCGGTTAAACCCAACGTCCAGCAAAAGATTTACCTTTGTACTTCCCAGAGCTTCCAAAAGAGAAGGATTCGTACCGCCTACCTCGTGTCCGTGCAGATAACCGCAGGCATTTTCCCGTATTTTCTTTAACAGCGCCTCTTCGTATACGGTTCCGCAGAATACAATTCTCTGATCTTGCGTAAACCCCGTGGTTTCTTTCAGTTTCTGATAAAATTGATTCTCCTCTACATTGCTGATCACCGCCAGTTTTTTCTCGGTTTTGGCGTCCATAAATTCCCGGAGCATCGTTTCGTAATTGTTTTCCGGCACAAACCTGCCTACAATCAGAAAATATTCCTTCGGCTCCAGCTTCCAGTTCCGATACCACGCCAGAAGCGTCTCATCCTGATCAGACAGACCGCTTTGAATGATGTCTGCGCCGTAAGCGATAAAGTCCGTCTTCGGCTGATATCGTCGGTACGTTTCTAAAATATAACGCTGCATATGTTTGGAATCGCAGATCACTAAATCTGCATGCTTTACCATCAGCCGTTCCGAAAACTTCCAATACCGCCGGATTGCCGGGTTCCATTTTGCACGAAGCCATTCGTGTCCGTCCGGATTAATCAAAAGCCTGCCGCCCATTTTTTTCAGCTTTCGTTTCAAAAAACCGCAGAACGGTCCGATCCTGCATGCCAGAACATAGACGACCGGCTGTTCTCCCGGCTGCCGCCTGATTTCATGCAGGCAGCGGAGGAACGCAGCCAAATCGTACCAGACCGCTTTTGCGGGCCCGATCTGCGGCACTTTGACCCGAAAACACCGGCTTCCCTGATATTCAAATTCGTCGTTTTGGTCGCCCATGCACGCGACATGGTAACGGATCCTCTTACTTTTCCTATGACGGGTCAGCTGTTCTACAAATGTTTCAAATCCTCCGTATCCCGCCGGAATCCCTTTACTTCCTATAATAAAAATATCCCGCATCGATTTCCCCTGTTCTTTTACTGCTTCATCTCATACGTATGATCTTCCTGGATACGCAGATTCGGATTATAGCACGGATCGGGATGAGACAGCTTTCCTTTCCATCGTTTCGAAAATATCTGTTTCTGGCGTTTCACATCCGTCCGATTCCGCTGCGTTCGGTCTGCCGCGCGCATCTGCACTGCCGTAACGTCCGGTACTACGATCACACGGTATCCGCTCTTTTGCAGACGAAAGCAGATATCTGCATCTGCATACGTCCCGGACAACTCTTCTGCCGCACCGCCCGCCTTAATCAACGCCCCCCGTTTGATCATCACACAGCCAAACGAAATCGCACTGACCTGTTTCGGAATTACCGCATGCAGAAAATACCCTTTATATTCGGCATATAATCCCCCGTTTGCCGGAACCAGGTTTCCGTCTTTGTCATAAATCAGGCCGCAGGACGCCACACGTTTGTTTCTTGTAAGAAGCTTTGCCCCCGCAATCCCGACCGATGTATGCTGACAGACCTCCAGCAGTCTCTCAAACAGCCCGTCCGGTTTCGCTTTCGTATCCCTGCGGATATACAATATATAATCACCGATACATTCCTTTTCTATCCCATTGTGAAACGATTTTATCCAAACATAGTGAACGTTTATGCGGTATGCCTCCGTATGGAGCGCCCGGGCGTTCTTTTTACAGTAATCCCGGATCTCTTCCAGCTGCGTTTTATCTTCCGCGGCAACCGTAATTTCATACTCGCCCTTTAATTCATATGCAATACGATAAACGCCCAGATTCGTCGTCACGTTTGCCCTGCCCGCTTCATTGTTTCTATTTAAATGTTCTTCAATGGCACGGCAGCCGTTGTCAAACGCATATGCTTTATCCGCGCTGTTTCCCGCCGTAGAGCCTTCATGAATCCTCCAATGATACAGGATTTTGGGCACATGGCGCACAATGGCACCGGCGTCGACGCACCGCAGCACAAAATCAAAATCCTGGGCGCCGTCGTACGCCTTGTTCAACCCCCCCGCCTTCTGCAACAGCTTTGCAGAAAACATCAGAAAATGACAGAAATAATTGTTGTGCCGCAAAAATTCCAAATTAAAATCCGGCTTAAAATGCGGTCTGCTGTGCACGGTTCCTTCTGCGTTGATTTTGTCTTCATCCGAATAAATCATCGCAGACTCTCTCTCTTCTTCCCCGTAACAGTCATTTAAACATCGGACCATTTCATAAACGGCGTGTTCCGCCAGAAGATCATCATGATCGATCAGAGCCAGATATTCTCCCTCTGCCATGGAAAAACCGCCGTTTGTATTTTCCGAAATGCCGCCGTTTCCGGACAGCCTTACATAACGGATCCTTGCATCCCGACGCATATATTCTTCTGCCGTCTTCTCCACAGCGTCCGTGCTGCTGCCGTCGGCAATGCAAAGCTCCAAATTGGGATACGTCTGCCTTAAGACGGAATCCATCAGCTCGCAAAGATACCGCTTCGGTGTTTCATACGCAGGCAGAACGATACTGACCAGCGGCGCATAAGCAAGCGGCGTTTTTCTCTGTTCCGCCAGTTCTTCCGCCGTCGGCTGGTATCGAAGGTAATTCTTCGTATATGACAGCATCGGCGATTTGCTCCGTTCGAGCGTTTTTAAAACAAGTCCCCGAAAACCGTACCGTTTCAGGAGACTTGTCAGATATCTGTATTGATATTTCAAATTCATTATTTTTACTCCGAGCCCTTTCCCGTAATCACTACCTGCAGCGTCTTACACAGAATTTTAAAATCCAGCCCCACGCTCCATTGGGATATATAATGGGTATCGAGCGCCACCACCTCTTCAAAATCCGTGATCTCACTGCGTCCGCTGACCTGCCACATTCCGGTGATCCCCGGCTTAATGCCAAGCCTCGCTTTGTGATGCAGCTGGTACTGTTCAAATTCTTCTACCGTCGGCGGCCGTGTGCCTACAAGGCTCATATCCCCTTTGAGCACATTAAAAAACTGCGGCAGCTCGTCGATCGAATATTTCCGCATAATCTTGCCGACAGGAAATATCCTGGGATCGTCCGCTATTTTAAACATCAGCCCCGACATTTCATTTTTTCCCATCAGCGCCGCCTTTTGTTTCTCTGCATCAACGTTCATTGACCGGAATTTATAAAGCTTAAACTGCCGTCCGTTTTTTCCGATGCGTATCTGGGAAAAAAATACAGGCCCGGGCGACTGAAGCTTAATAATCGGAGCAAAAATCAAAAAGGAAATACCGCAGAGCACCAGTCCGATCAAGCTTCCTGTGATATCCATCAGACGCTTAGCAAAAATCTGCCTGGGTGAGGCGATTTTCATACTCGAAGTCAAAACCATATAATTGCCGTATTTTTCAACGACTTTATTCGGCGCCAGCGCATTCATATGCACAAGATTAAAATGCACGGTAAGCCCCATTTCAAGCAACTCATTGGCAAGAGCCTGAGAACTTTCTCTCGTATTGCCGTTGATAAAAACTTCATCCACCACATGCGTGCGGAGATATTCATAAAAATCATCCGCATTGGCAACGACCGGTACGCCGCAGATTTTCGCTCCCCGCAGCTTCTGATCCACAACGACGACGCCGGAAACGATAAAATCCCGGTACGGCAGATGCTCAAATTCCAAAAGAGCTTCTTTGGCATACTCCTGCGTCGTCACTAAGATCATGACCGAAAGATTCTTCGCTTTTTTCATCCTGCTGAGAATCTGATATTTCAAAACCACGCGTGAAAGATACACGACCACAATCGAAATGACCCAGTATGCAAAAATGACTTTCCGGGAATAGATCTCCGTCTGTTTCGTAGCTACCTCGTAAGCCAAAATTCCCGCAAATATAATCGTACAATACGTAATGCAGGCATTCGCTTCCTGAAAATGCCCTCTTCTTAATATCCCGGTATAAGGCTCAAAAAGAAATACCACGCAGATATCGATCAAGACCATAACAATCGCCAGACGTTCGTATGGTTCGCTGGAATACGGCAGATGCCAGCCAAGCCGCATAATATATGCGATTACGAGGGCAATCTGCAGACATACAATATCTAAAATCGTAAAGTCCAAATGCTTTAACCAGCTTTTTTTCTCCCTTTTATACATAACTCCTTACCTCATTCATGTTTGGTACCGTGCAGATAAAGCCACGTTTTAGCATAATCCTTCCGTTCTTCTTCCGACATGTGACCAACTTTTTCATAAGGAAGCTTTGTTACAACCATCTGCTTCTCCCCGCATTTAAAACATTCCACGTTCTTTCGCCTAGACACTACCCGAATCCAGCCGCAGTTTTGGCAGATATACACTTTCATCATTTTCGTTCCCCTGATAATTCATCTCTGTGTATACGAATCGTCTGAAGTTCCATCTCAAAATCCTGCCGGTTCTTCTGTCCCATCGTCTTTAAGATCAATCCTGAGAAAAATGCCTGCATTGCCGCCAGCATTGCAAATCCGCAGACAATTAATGTCGGAAAATGCGGCACAAGTCCGGTTTTCGTATAATCGATAATAATCGGAATCATAAACCCAACGGATAAGACCGCCAAAATGACAGACAGTAATCCGAAAAAGTTCATCGGTTTAAACGTCTGATACATTCTTGCAATCGTACGAAGCACGCGGAACCCGTCCGAAAACGTATTCAGTTTGGAAACGCTTCCCTCCGGGCGGTCACGGTATTCAATCACGACATTTTCCACCTGCATATTCTTATCCGCCGCATGAATGCTCATTTCCGTCTCGATTTCAAAGCCCTTGGATAACACGGGAAACGACTTTACAAACAAGTAACTAAACGCCCGGTATCCCGTCATCATATCCTTAATATCCGTATCGAACAGCATGTTGATGCTTTTGCGTACAAGCGTATTCCCGAAATTGTGGAACGCCCGTTTATTCTCTGTAAAATAGGTGGAAGAGAGCCTGTCCCCCACGACCATATCCGCATTCTTCTCAAAAATCATCCGGATCATTTCAGGCGCCGCTTCCGCCGGGTATGTGTCGTCTCCGTCGGTGATGATATAGCATTCTGCGTCAATATCCCGAAACATTCTGCGGATCACATTGCCTTTCCCCTGCTTATATTCGTAACGGACCATCGCGCCTGCTTCTTTTGCAATCTCATCCGTTCCGTCCGTCGAATTATTATCGTAGACATAGATGACCGCCTCCGGCAGCACACGTTTGAAGTCTTCCACTACTTTTTGAATTGTCCTGCTCTCATTGTAGCAGGGAATCAATACCGCTATTTTATCCATGTTCGGTTTCCTTCCATTTACTCATCTTACGATATACACAGTATATCTCTATTATAATCTGAATTGCCAAAGTAATCAACAGTGAGACGACAACTCCGTCCATACAATAACGCCGGATCAGCACGGCAGACGCTGCAACCGACGAGACAATCCCTCCGATTCCGACCGCAAGCTGCCCCTTTATTTCCCGAAGAACCGTACATACCGGAAACAGGGCGGCGTTCACGCTGATCAAAAGCGTACTGATAATGATCGGCACAAACAGATACGTATAAGGCCGGATCTCTTCCTGAAACAGCAATACTAAAAACCATTCGCCGAACAATGCCGATACAATCAGCGCCAGCACGGATAACCCTGCAAATACAAGTGCAACTTTTTTTAATATCTCTAAAAATCCCTTTTTATCGTTTTCCTTCAGGCGGTCTGCCAGAGGCGTAATCAGCGGAATAAATATCGTCGAGGCTCCTACCTGCACAATCATGCTCGGCGTTGCAACCGACGAATAATACCCCAGTACCGTCTCGTCGTAAATCCGTTCCAGAAAATATTTCGGAAATGAAATAGAAAGATTATTTGTCACCGCAACAAGCACGAGCGGAAGCATGGCAAACATCAGTTTTTTTACATCTGCCCGATTGGCTGCACCGTCTTTTGCAATAAACCGCTCTGCCGTACGTCTGTCGTAAAAAAATGCCGTCAAAAATGTCAGAAGCGTTATACTCCCGATTGCCAGAACCAGATTTTTCGTCAGATACAAGACGCCGCAGAATCCGGCAATCATAAAAAATCCACGGAATATATAGGAATAACAGATGTAGTCCATACGCCCGTTTTTCTGGTCAATGCCGTGGTACACGTCAATCCATGCTTCCCCGCATTTAAAGATCATGTACAAAAGGATCACGCCCCATTGATACGGCGTATACGCATTGAAAAACAGCCCGGCAAAACATACGGCAAACGAAATCGCCATTGCGGTAAACCGCGAACGGATATACGTTCTGTCCGAATATTCGCCTACGACGTCCGATACCTGATACTGCCTGGTATTAAACAGCGCCATAATGGCAAACGCCGCCGTAAACGTCATAGCAAGCGAATAATTTCCCCCGTCCTCAAATCCGGAAATCCTGACTACCAAAAGCGTGGTCAGCCACTGGCAGCCATAGTAAAAAATCGTACCGAAGCTGTTATAAAATATATTTGCGAGTGTTGATTTTTTCCCCATCGTAATTATCCTTTTGCCTTCCCCTCTATATATCCATCGAATAATCCGCCCGGTGAAGCGTCAGATTCGGATTATAATAGGGATCGCCCTGTTTGATTTCCTTTTCCCATTTCTTTTGGAAACGTTCGATCTCTCCCTGGAATCTTGCCTGTTTTTCCACAGTATCTTCATAGCCCCTGGATTTGGATTCGTAATGGTACAGCTTCGCGTACGGATTGAACAGGATCTGATAACCCGCCGCACGGATCTTCATGCACAGATCCACATCATTTAACGCCACTACAAAATCCTCTTCCATACCGCCTACCTGTTCAAATACAGACCGCCTTACCATAAGGCATGCGCCTGTCACGGCGCTGACCTCGCGTTCACAAAGCGAAAACGGATAGTATGCTTCCTCCCTGTCCCTAAGGCTCCAGAGCGCATGAGCGGCAAACCCGCCCATACCGATGATCACACCCGCATGCTGTATCGTGGAATCGCCGTAATACAGCATCGCTCCGCATGCTCCGACACCCGGTTTTAAGACGGAAGAGACAAGTTCGCCCAGCGTCCGGCTCTCCATGCATTCGGTATCGTTGTTTAAAAATAACAAAATGTCGCCCTTTGCACTCTTTACGGCAAAATTATTGATGGCGGAATAATTAAACGGTCCTTCCCATACGGTCAGGTGTATCTTGGGATCCTCTTTCGTCAACGCTTCATAAAACGCAAACGTCTTCTCATCTTCACTGTTATTCTCTGCAATAATTACTTCATAATTCTTATAATCGCTCTTTTTTAAAGAATCCAGGCAAAGTTTCAAATCGTCCGTATGGTCTTTATTCGGAATAATAATGCTCACAAGGGGCGTTTCGTCCCATGCATACTCCGCATGGAAAAATCCGGGCACATCGGATAAAACGACCGAACCTTTGATATGCTCCGACTTTAAATAACGCCTTAAGCAATCGGCATTTTCCGCTTTTAAGCTACGGACAAAAGACTGCCGCTCCTCTGCCGCCACGAGATTGGAAAACAGCGGTTTGGGAAGATGCCAAATATGCTCCGCGAAACGGAATGCCTGCAGAGAAAGCTCATACCAGTCATTGCCACACAGCCGGATCCAGTCCGCATTCTGCGCTAATTTTTCCAGTAAGCTCCGCCGGATTACAAAACAACGTCCCAGATACGGGAAATTCAGCAGCATCTGCATACTTGCATCCGGTTTAAAAAACGGACGAAACCGCTTATTGCCGACACAATTGTCCTCATCCGTATAGATCAGGTCCGCGGGCTTTTCATGTTCGTTTGGCATACTGCCAATCGACACAGGAACCGTTTGGCACGCCGCTTTTGAAATCTCGTACAGATACTCCGGAGATACCCGGATCTCCTTTCCGGAAAACACAAAATAATCCCCGGCATGCGCCTGCAGCAGAATCCGCAGTGTCGTCTCTTCCGAAATTTTCGCATAGGAAACCCGCCGGCAGGTCTGCCTCTTCCATCCGGCTTCTTTTTCATCTACATCCGCTTCCGAAACAATGACAAACGACAAGACTTCCGAAAGAGCGTCTTTCTTCTGTGCCGAAAGCTGCGCTTTTGACGCCGCAGTCCTTCTGCACCATGCCATATAAGCCGACTCTTCGTTTACGGGAACGCCCAGTTTACGGAGCGCCTTTTTGCACGTATATGCCGCCCCGTAATATTTCAAATAATAGAACGCCTTCTGCAGTTTATTTTTTCCTTCAAGATCAAAATCGCTTAACATATCTTCTCCTATTTTTTGTGCCAATGCCGTTCCAATGAAAGATTTTTGTTATAAAACGGGTCTCCTGCCGCAATTTCTTTTGCATAGGCATGCATCAGATTCTGTCTGTCGACCGCCGAAATCTCCTGCCGGTAATCCGCATTTGCGATCCTGCACAGCGCATACGGGTTTAACACGATCTGCCGTCCTTCCCTGCGCAGTGCAAAACAAACCGAAAGAATCTTGCCCAATGTCGTTTTTTCCCCGCTCTTTTCCCAGAGCGTTCCAAACTCTTTTGTCCGCGCCATACATGCGCAGCCGGATACGGCTGAAATATTATGGGCATAATAATTTCTTCCCATATATCCCGGCGCATCGTATCGTTCCCCGCGGTTCATTTCCACAGCGATCGTATCGGGCGTCTTTCCGACGACAAGATCCGAACTTACGATCAGGTTCTTTTCATCCAAAACCTGCGCTCCCACAAGCCCCACATCCTGCCGCTGGGCAAACATCAGAAGTTCTTCTATAAAAGCAGGCGTAAGGATCACGCTTCCTGCGGCAAGAAGCAGCACATACTCCCCGTCCGCCTGCCGAAACGCTTCCGTCAGTTTCGCCTGCGTCATGGCACAATAAACACTATAATTGCCGTAAGAGGAAAGTTTCTCTAAAGACGCCGCTGTACGCGCCGCTTTCTGCATCTGTCTCCCGCTGCCGTCTATGATAACGGAAATCCGCGGATTGGAAATCTCGTACTTCATGCGATAATGCGTCTTGCAGATCTGCGCGCTGTAGACCTTCGCCGGATACCCCCTGCGCACTTCCGCATCCCGGACCGCCCGGATACCTGCCGAAACGGCATAGGACTTTGCGTTTAAGTTCATGGAAGTTGACATTTTATGGTATCTCCAAAAATAAAGCACTTTGGGGATATGACAGATACATTCCGCCGCATCTGTCAGCCGCATAATCATATCATGATCCTGACTGCCGTCATATTCAGGCCGAAACAACCCCACCTGCTCCAACAGGTTTTTGGAAAATACGCTTAAATGGCAGATATAATTGACGCCCCTTAAATTATCTACGGAAAAATCCGGTTTAAAGTGGTACGTAATGATATTTTCCAGCTCCGTTCCCTCAAATGTCACTTCGTCCGTATAAACAAAATCCGCCCCTTTCGACGCAATCGTTTTCACACATTCATACAGCGCGGACGGATGCAGCATATCGTCATGGTCAAACAACGCCAGATAATTTCCGGAGGCCATGCGGATACATGCATTCGTATTTTCTGCGATACCCATGTTTTTTTTCAGTTTTTCGTATCGAATCCGCGGATCGATAGCAGCATATTCTTTTACAATCCGGGCGACGTTTCCCGCATCTGCATCCGACGCGTCCGCCAGACAGAGTTCCCAATTCCGGTAAGTCTGTTCCCGTACGGAATCGATCATATCCCGCAGAAACTTCTCCGGCGTATTAAACAGCGGCACGAGTACGCTGATCTTTATTTCCCGGTCAAATTCCCGCTCCCTTTGTTTTTTCTTTTCTTCTTCTGTCGGCATGATCTTCGTCAGAAATTTTCTGGCTTCTTTCCGTCGTGCCAGACGGTTGTTTGCCACAGCGTTTTGTGCCTTATGATATACGCCGGACGGTCCGTTTTCATATAAAAACTTCATCGCCCGGTACGTTTTTCTCGCCGGATACAGCACCGCCCAGACCGGCGTCCCTTTTAATCTGCGGATTCCCCGCCGTTCCGGTTCTTCTTCCACATCATCCGGTCCGTCCTCTCTCGTATAAGCAAGAAACTTCACAAAATCTCCCAAATCTACGGAAATCTTTTCTTTTTCCTGCTCGATCAGTTTTCTAAATTCAAGATCTTCGTTTACTGTCATAACATTCTCCTTACAGCCGACGCTCTGCGGCCGGATGGTTTTACATCCTGTTTTTTATAAATCCAATGCAAGAACATAGCCCGCTTCATTTTCAAAGACAACGTCCACCTTTTCATCCGCAAGCGTCTCTGCGCCATGCTCTTTTTCAAACTGCGTCCCTTTCATCATAACGGCATACTGAATATCCCAGTCATAATATGCCTGACGAAGTTCCTCCGTCGTATGCCTCCATTCATAAAAATCCGGAAAATCATAACCGGTAGCGCCCTCATATAAATAAGTCTGCCCATAATCCGCCGTTTCCGTCATAAGAGGCACCATGTTCTCTTCCGAAAGATGATCCGCCACATACTGAAACAAATCAAATACCGTATTCGGAAGTCCCACGTGTTCTCCCGTTATAAAGGACCAGTCAATCTGATACAGGGTAAAAAACGCCGTACTGTGCATTGCCCCCGTAATCTTTTCCGTAGAAGTAACGATTTTATACTCGATTTTTCCAAAGCATAACACGGCAAACAGGCAAACCATCGCACAGTATGCCATCAGTGTTTCTTTGGCTTCCTGCAGCATAATGGAAACTGCCCTTGCCGTCAAAATCCAGCAGAACATCCACAGCGGATAGTATGTCTTATAATAATAATAGGTAGAGACATGATGCGTCAGCGTCAACAGGAGCATACACCCGGTAAATCCCAGAAAAACACCGAAAAACGCGACATCCGGCGTAAGCTTTTTTCTTTTTACCGTATAAGCCAGCACAAATAAGATCGGCAGGATTGTCCAGAAAAAGTCCATATACAGTTCGGTATAAATACCTCCCTGGTTTGTCAGGGCGCCTGCAATACTTGTACCGGAAGAAATAAAAAATCCATACAGACAGTAATACAGCCCCAGAACGGAAGGAAGCAGGAACACTTTAAGCGCAAGCAGCACGTTTTTTCTGGAAAACACTCTGCCTTCCCGTTTTGCCACAAGCATCAGATACACAAATACGGCCGCAAACGCCGCCGGAGCAAACATCATATAACTGGTGATCACGCCAAAACAGCCTAACATCAGCAGAAACACCGTAATCTTGCGCTCCACCTGCGCCTCTTCGTACAGCCGCAGAATAACAGCCAGAAAACCGACCATCATACTGCCCATTGCCCAGTAACCGAAAGAATAGTAGAAGCTTAAAAACGGATATCCCATAAAGTAAAAAACGGTCAAGACCACAGAGAGGATTTTCGATGCCTTTGTCTTGGCAAAACGCCGAATCACCGCCGCAAAAAACAGCGTTTCGATCCAGAGGAAAAAACAGTCTCCGATAATATATCCTTTATACCAGTCGGCAATCCGCACAAACGGCTGAACCATTTCAATGAACATGGCATTCTGCAGATGAAGCAGGTACATTTTCGTTACCTGCTGGGAACGTACGATCTCGGTCGCCTCTTTTAAATGCAGCCCCGCGTCGCTGTTGTAATAGCAATACCACAGCTGCGGCGTATAGATCTTCAGCGTAATCGCCAGCACGGCAATCGTCACCAGCCCGATCAGGATAAAATCAAACCTCTCCCAGACATATTCCTGCGCCATCCCTTCTTTCCGGATCAAAAGCGCCATAAATACCGCAACGGCTGTGTAGATAGCCGCCATGGTATAGATATTCACCGGGATATGCAAAGGACTGATCACTCCCGCGGCAATGCCCCCGGTACAGACGGCAGTTAAAAACGAAAATACCAGCCATGCAAATCCGTTCATCGGTTTATGCGACTTACGGTAACGGTATATATTGATCACGCACGCCACAAATGCAACGGCATACCAAACAGTTCCAAAAATTGTTCCCTGTAGCATAGATCTATCTCCTCATTATTTTAAAATAATCCGGTTCGGCGTCGTTTCATAACTGTATACGGCTGTGCCGTCCAAATACATCCGACAGGCATTCTCACGATTAAAAAACGCCCCGTCATCCTCCTGCATCATACGCTTCGGCGCATCAAAAAACGCAGCCCCCGCATCGACAGCTTTATAAAAATCCGGATCCGGTTCGCTGTTTCCGTGGTTTGGCATTTGTATATAATCCGACGCCAAAGCCTCTTTGTACTGTGTTCGTACCGAATCTCTGACACGCTTCCCTGCATCTGCACAAAACAGCATCGACTCGGTATTGGCGCTGATCCGAAACATCATAGACCCGTCATGCAGCGCCTCATTGTTCTCCTCACCGCCGCTGCCGTCCCATGCATGCAGCACTTCAAACGAAAGTCCTGCCACATCAAACGTATCTTTGCTTTTTACATAGCGAAGCTGCTCAATTTCAAGCGCAGACCACTCGGCAAGCATGCTCTCTTCTCCCTGCGCGCCGGCATCCAGTCCCGAAAAGTCCACGGCATACACCGTATCGATTTGAATCTTTTTGGATTTCCGAAACAGTTTGATAAACGCTCCCACATGCGCTTTATGCGGATGCGTCAGAATCCACGCATCGACATGCCCGCCCAGCAGCTGCAAACGCTTCCTTACAAAATCAGCGTCTTCCTTACAGCCTCCGTCTATCACGATCAAATGCCCTTGTTGATCCTCGATCGTATAAAACATCAGCGGTTCTCCGTCGGCGCCGCCATACTGCGTGACCATCCACTCCCCGTTATAATCCGTTTCTTTGACGTCTCTGCGGTACACATGATACGCAGCGCTGGCTCCGACAAGCTGATAACCGTATGTCTCTGGAGTATCCCCGGATATCTCTTCTTCCTTCGGATAAGCCAGATAGTTGCAGCGCTCGGCAGCCGCAAACCATGCAAGGGATTCCCAGTCCTTTTGATCACTGCTCATGATCCGAAAGATCTCCGCCGCCCGTTCCGTTTCGATCCGATGCCCCCGGATCGCATCCATTCCGTACGGCATCAAAATATCCGCGTCATATTGACGGATAAATGCCACAAGATCATTTCCCGCAATCAGTTTTTTATGGGTAATTCCGTTGGCAGCGGCATCCGCTTCTATAATATCGCAGACGTCGACCGCTTCCTGCGGCAGTTTGTAATTATTCTGCTTTCGTTCAAACATGGAAGAATTATATACGCTCGTCCCCGTCATGCCAATGACCAGAAACATCATAAAAAGCAGAACGTACCGCTTTACGTTCCCCTCTGAACGCATAATCACAAGTACCCCGGTATATGACGTTACGATAGCCGATGGCAGCAGCCAGAACATTCTCCAATATACATCTTCCCCGATGCAGAAATCCATAATGATTTTTGCCGTAACAGGGAAAAAACAGATGATAAAAAACAGCAGCGTATATCCCAAAAATAACACACGTTTTTCGTTCTCTTTTTTCTGTAATGCCAGGTAAAACAGGCACGCAAAAAACAAAGCCATCTGCATACCGTTCCCATTATAGGAATCGTACATAGACATTACCGTTTCAAAAATACCTTTCAAACCATACCTCCCTACCGGATGACCAGATAGATCCCCGCACAGAAAAGATTCGGCAGGCAGCAAACTGCCGCAAGAACCAGAATCCGCAGGCTTTTATGCCGCCACGCAGCTAAGAGCCCAAGCAGGCCAAGCATGATGGCTCCCAGCATAATTCCCATGGAAGAAACCATGCAGCAGGCGCACATTAACGCCGATACAAGCAGCCAGTCCGACGCCTTTTGCCGAACGCCGCAATCCTGTTTTTCCCAAAACATCCGAATCGCCATATACAATAGCATCGGCAGCAGAATTCCCGCCAGAATAGCTTTTCCCTGCCAGAGGCGGATCAACAGAAACAGACCGCTTGTCCGCTCACTGTATGCGGCGAACAGATGCAGTCCGGATAATAAAAGCAGGAAATATCCTGTTTTTTCCATATCGTATTGAAATAACGCCCTGCCGATCAGTGCATACACCGCATACGCCCACAGTAAAAATACGATCATAAACACAGAATGCGCCAAAATTGCCGGATGGGTATCCGTCAGTTTGGCAATCACCGCGGTAAATGCATAAAACGGAGACAACACGTATCTCGAAGGCAGAGTTTCATACAGCGTGCCAGTATAGGGACTGTAGGCGAAGATCGTATCCGTAGCAATCGAAGTTGTTGCAGACGCCACAAAAAACGCATCGTCCGTATTCTGATACTGATAACGGATATAAACCAGCACCTGTCCCGCCAAAATCAAAAACTGCGCCCAGATACAAAATGTAAAGCGTTTCACCGCCGCAAACGTTTCGCTTACCAGCTTCGGAAACCGCCGAACATGTAGCAGAAAAGAAACCGCCGATAACACGCCAATCGTTCCGCCGTAAATTTTCACAAGCAAAGACAACGGCTGCCGCAGAAAAATCAAAGGCAGCGCCATGATCTCAAACAGGGCAAACATTATCACATAGCCGGCCGCCATATGCAGCAGCACATTGTCTGCCTCCTTATCTTTTTGCTCTTTTCCCGTAAGAAGCGTATAGTAAAGCCCCAGTAAAAACGGAACGGCGCCTAATACTACCGCGATCAAGCACAAACTTTTTATCATGCCGCCGTACAACCTTCCTTATCGTTTGATCTCCTATTGAAACGCCCAGAATTTATTGATCAGAAAATTCAAAGGTACGCTGAGAAGAAGATTTATGATCGGTCCCAGAAATTTCGATATATGAAATACCTGAACCCATAACACCATCAAAACGCTGTTTAAAAATAATCCGGTAAAAGAATAGGATACATACGTTTTGGCCAACGTCCCAAACACAGACCTCTCTTCTCCTTCTTTCAACGTAAAGACATATTTATTATTCCAAAAAAAGGACCATAATACGCTCAGTATAAATCCGACTGCCGTAGCGATCAGATAGTCCTGCTTTTCCCAGAGTCCCGCAGATTTTAAAAGCATCAGGCAGCCCGCATATATGATATAATTAACCGCCGTATTGCTGATCCCTACGACGCCAAAGCGGACAAACTGCAAAAAAGTTTCTTCGGTCTCCTGTGTCAGCTCTCTGTGCAAAATTCGAAACAACAGCTTAAGGCACCGCAATGCCAAGGCTTCTATCCCGTTCCAGAGCATACTTCCTGTTTTATTCATCCCGTTCTCCGTTCCGCCCGGACAAATTGGTCTCTTTACAGATATAAATCGGGCGTTTTTTTACTTCAAGATATGTTTTCGCCAGATAGGAACCCAGGATCCCCATGCACAAAAGCTGAATCCCGCCCAAAAACATAATAATACACACCATGGAAGGCCAGCCGAACGCAGAGCCGCCGTAAAGCAGCTGGCGTATAATGATAAAAAGAATGGCTCCCGCTGCAACAAGGCACATCATAACGCCGAAAAATGCCGCAATAGACAGAGGCATCGTAGAAAACGCCACGATCCCGTCGATTGAATATAAAAACAGCTTCCAAAAAGACCACTTCGTCTCGCCTGCCACTCGTTCTACATTTTCAAATTCCAGCCACTTTGTTTCAAATCCTACCCAGCCGAACAGCCCCTTGGAAAAACGGTTATATTCACCCATTTCCAACAGGGCGTTCACAAACGCCCGGTTCATCAGACGATAATCTCTGGCTCCGTCTACAATATCCGTTTTGGAAATACGGTTCATCAGGCGGTAAAAATTCCGTGCAAAAAATGAACGGATCGGCGGTTCCCCTTTACGGTTTACTCTCCTTGTGGCAACCGAATCATACCCTTCTTCTACAATCGCCTGATACATCCTGGGCAGAAGCGACGGCGGATCCTGCAGATCGGCGTCCATAATCGCCGTCAAATCGCCGTCGGAATGCTCAAGTCCTGCATAAATGGCAGCTTCCTTCCCGAAATTCCTGGAAAACGAAATATATTTCACACGCTCGTCCCGGACAGATAACGCTTTGATCTGCTCTAACGTGTTGTCTTTGGAACCATCGTTGACAAAAAGCAGTTCAAAATCCACCTGCGGCATCGAGCGCATCACCCGTTCCATTTCTTCATAAAAGTAACGCAGCGCAGATTCTTCATTGTAACATGGGATAATTGCCGTTAGTTTCATTTTGATTCCACCTTCAACTCTTTACTGTTTACCATACCCTGGAAATTATTTTATTATACCGTCTATTGCCCGGTATGTCAAATAAGCGCCCCGGAAACGAATTTCCG
>BLMD01000192.1 GCA_011959925.1 Lachnospiraceae bacterium | reverse complement strand
GAATAAAATCCACCTTCCGGACCAAATCCCGGATATCTTTAATTTTCTGCCCGTAACGCTCCTGCTGTGTAGAAATCTTGAGCGCTTCTTTGATATGCAGCACGCCGATCATATTGTCAATGTCGTCTATGTACACGGGAAATCTGGAATTTGCCCTCTCGGTCATAAAATCCATCGCCTCTGCAAACGTCATATTTCCGTCAAGCGCAATCACATGCTTCCGATGCGTCATAATATCCCTGGCTTCTTTGTCGCCGAACTCAAAGATATTATGAATCATTTCCGCTTCGCTTGCCAGAAGCACGCCCTGCTCATGCCCTTCGTTTACCATGGACATAATCTCTTCTTCTGTCAGATCCTCCGGATCTTCTTTCGGATCTATTCCAAAAAGACGGACCAGGCAATACGAAACGAACTCTAAGAACTTTACAAACGGAAATGATGCCGCCGTAAGCAATGCGGTAATCCTGCAGAATCTTGTTCCCCAGCGTTCCGTTTTCTTCTCAGCGATTTTCATCGGAGCATACATGCCGAATGCCAAAAGCAGCATCCAGTAAACGATCCCAATACACAGCCGCGGCAGCGGAGGAAATTCGGAAATCACATATACGCCTGCAAAAAGATGCAGTCCCGTCACAATAAACTGCAGAGTATGTACGCTGCCGGTTGGTTTTTGCCAAAGCAGCAGCAATAAAGACGCCCGTTTGTCTCCCTCTTTTGCCTGTTTCTCCAGACGGCCTTCATTCATATTTGACATTGCTGACAGACAGCCGTACAAAACGATATGCAGAATCAAAAACAACAGCAATACGATCAGCCCTATATGAGGACTCCCACCATCATCCATGTTATATTCTCCTTCAATTGTCTCCGGAATTCATTACAAACATTTGAAATATACCATTATCCGGTATATTCGTCAAGGTTATGTAAGCAATTCCAGACTTACTTCCAGCGCCTTATCGACTTTAAACAGCATGCTGCTGTCCAAATGGCACACTTTGTCTTTTAATCTTTTTTTATCGATTGTCCGAAGCTGTTCCAGTAAAATAACAGAATCTTTTACCATATCGTATTTTTCACTGTCCAGCGCCACATGCGTCGGCAATTTCGCCTTGTGCATCTGTGATGTGATCGCCGCGCAGATTACGGTCGGAGAATGCCGGTTGCCTACGTCGTTTTGGATAATCAAAACCGGTCGCACGCCGCCTTGCTCAGATCCGATCACCGGACGAAGATCTGCGTAATAAATGTCGCCTCTTTGAATCGCCATAATGTTCTCCCTTCCTGTCTTTCACTTGATAGGAAGAGTATTTCCGGTTTTTTTTGTTCTATTCAATTTTTTTGCAAACATAATATCTCGGCACGCGTTTTCCGATATCACAGGCAAATTCATAGTTAAAACGCCCGGAAAGGCTCCCCAAATCTTCCATGGAAATCTGTTCTTCACCGTCCCTGCCCAAAAGCGTAACCGGATCCAAAAGCTTTACATCGGGAATCTCCGTCACATCTACCATAAACTGATCCATACAGATTCTGCCGAGAATCGGCGCTTTTTTCCCACGAATCAGCACATAGCCTTTGTTTGAAAGGCTTCTGGGATATCCGTCTGCATACCCTGCCGGTATGGTAGCGATCCTTTTTCGCTCCGTAAGGCGGTATGTCCCTCCATAACTGATACAGCTGCCCGCTTCCAGCGTCTTGATATGTATCACCGTACTCTTTAATTCCATCACAGGTCGAAGACAAATCGCAGCCCGGTCCGATTCTTCCGAAGGCCACAGCCCATATAAAATAATCCCGGCACGCACAAGATCCAAATCGGCTTCCGAAAATTCCGCAATGGCGGCGCTGTTCGAGCAGTGTTTATATGAAACGTACACATGTCTGTCCTCCAAGAAAGTAAGCATTTCCCGATACAGAGCCAGCTGCCTGCGGCTTTCTGTTTTGTCTCTTTCATCCGCTCTCGCAAAATGGGTAAATAACCCTTCGATTTCAATTCCGGGCAGCGCAGCAATCTCTGCAATTTCATCTGCAGCTTCCCGCGTGACCGGATATCCGATCCGCCCCATCCCCGTATCAATCTTAATATGAAGCAGCGCTTTCGTGCCGGCTTTTCGCGCAGCCGCATCGTATGCCTGCGCCATCTCATAGGAATACACTGTGGGTCGTATGTTTTGCAGGACTAACGCTTCATAATCCTCCGCAAACGTATAGCCCAGAATCAACACCGGTTTTTGGATTCCAAATTCCCGAAGCGCAAACGCCTCTTCCGCCGAAGCGACGGCAAACCCAAACACTCTTGTTTCACGCTCCAGCATTCGGGAAATCTCAAGAGCGCCGTGCCCGTAACCGTCTGCCTTTACTACGGCAATGATATCGGTACCGGATGAAATTTTCTTTTGAATGGAATCTAAATTATAGGAAACCGCATCCAGGTCGATCGTTGCATAAATTCTGCCATATCCGCTCATTTATCTTTTCCTCCGTCGAAAATTTCCCGGACTGCCTTTGGGATTTTTTCTAAAAGATCGGACGCCGTCATACTGTGCGCGCCTGTTTCTTCCGCCGCAAAATCTCCCGCCATACCGTGCAGATAAACGGCAAGCGCCGCAGCCGCTTCACAGCTTGTTCCCTGCGCCAAAAATCCTGCCAGGCACCCGGCGAGAATGTCGCCGCTTCCGCCGGTCGCCATACCGTTGTTTCCGGTTCGATTGACGACAAACCTGCCGTCCGGCATTCCGATCACCGTTCTGGCGTCTTTTAATACGCAAACGGCCTGATGACGTTCTGCAAAACCCGCCGC
>BLMD01000191.1 GCA_011959925.1 Lachnospiraceae bacterium | reverse complement strand
GAGGGTGTAGGAAACCTGCCGCCAGCGGCGGCAAGGCGCCTTTACCCTACCCTACGACCTTTTGGCAAGCCGGGAAGTGGAAAATATCTTTGAGAACAGCGATTTTGTCCTCATGCTCAATCAAGCGGCGGGCGACCGGGCGATCCTTGCGAAGCAGCTCAATATCTCCCCGCAGCAGATGTCTTACGTCACCCATTCCGAAGCGGGCGAGGGGCTTTTGTTCTATGGCAACGTCATTCTGCCCTTTGTAGACCGTTTCCCCAAAGACACGGAGCTTTACCGGGTAATGACGACGAAGCCGGAGGAAGTGGGCGTATGAAAAAAGAAACCGTATATACAGACGGGGCGGCTACCCTGTACCATGCTGATTTTTTAGACGCTGCCGGAAGCATACAGGACAACAGCATTGATTTTGTGTTTACCGACCCGCCGTTTGAACTGACAGGCGGCGGCATGAAACACAGCAAGTTATCTTATCAAGGCGGCGAAATATTCTGCAAGAACGGATTCAGTACGAAAGGGATTGAATTTCAAAAGTGGGTGCCGGAAATATACAGGGTTTTGAAACATGGACGGTATTTTTATGTCATGTCAAACGACAGGAACCTTTTTTCACTCCATGCCGCCTGTATGGAAAACCATTTTCAATTCTGCGAGCTTTTAGTCATGGATAAGAAAATGACCGTGCCATCCACCTATTACCCGAAACGGGCTGAATTTATCCTCATGTACCGAAAAGGAAATTTCAGAAAAACCCGTTTTTGTGGCTCAACCATTATAGAAACCAAAATACCGAGGGGGAAAGAAAAGCGGCACCCGACCGAAAAGCCCGTATCCATGATCGAGCATTTCATCAACTGCTCTACGCTGGAAAATGAAATATGCCTTGACCCATTCATGGGGAGCTGCCCGGTTGGGGAAGCGTGTCTTTTGACGGGACGAAAATTTATCGGCGTGGAGATTGAAAAAAAGTGGTTCCAGACTTCACAGGAACGGATCGCGGCTATCCACCGAAAAATCCCCACAACGCCGCAGACAGGAGGTGACAGACCATGAAGCAGTACAAAGCCCGCGACAAAATCACACAGAAAATGACCCGTGACGGAGCCGTTGAAATCAACGAAACCAGAGGCACGAAAAAGCGGATCAGCAAACGGGCGCGGGACGCTGCCTTAAAGAAAACGCCGGAGCAACAGGCGGCGCAGGATATACAGGCACTACCGCCCACACCGGGAAGCACAGCCCCGGAACAGTCCCCCAACGCGCCGCCCCTGCCCCATGCGCCGGGGACGGAGCCGGAACAGGACACGGGAACCGCCGAGCGCATTTATGAGCATATCGACGGGGCGCACACCCGCAGAGCCAGTAAAA
>BLMD01000190.1 GCA_011959925.1 Lachnospiraceae bacterium | reverse complement strand
GCGCAGCTGGCAAAACTGCACAACGGCTCCGCTCCGGTATTTAATACCAAAGGGATTCTTCATATCCGCAAAGGCCGCCATCCGCTGTTAAATCCCAAAACCGTCGTTCCGATCGACGTGATTTTGGGAGATACGTTTGATCTTCTGATCGTTACCGGTCCCAACACCGGAGGCAAGACCGTATCCTTAAAAACGGTCGGGCTGTTTACGCTGATGGGGCAGGCGGGTCTGCACATTCCGGCAAATGACCGCTCCGAACTTGCGGTTTTTGAAGATATTTTTGCAGATATCGGAGATGAACAGAGCATTGAACAAAATCTAAGCACGTTTTCATCCCATATGACAAATATCGTTTCGATCTTAAACCATGCAAATGAAAAATCTCTTGTCCTATTCGACGAACTGTGTGCAGGCACGGATCCGACAGAAGGCGCCGCTCTTGCAATTTCCATTTTGTCCAGTCTGCACGAACGCGGCAAGGATGACTTCGATTTCTTTTTCCTCTTTTAAAAACAAATCTTTCAGTTCGTTGTTCAGGTTTACGACGGCGGACGGTTCGATAAAAAGCGTGGAGCCGTTTCGGGACTGGTCATGGACCATGCCGGGAACCTGATGTTTGGCTTCTGCTTTGACCGGGATACAGTACCTGCCGTTACGCGTCGTGATCACGGCATCCTGCAGATATCCGTTGCTGTTTGCCTGATTCATGATCTTATTGATTTGTCCGCGTATGCGTTCGTTCATGCCGCCGATGGAACGGCGGATGGATTTTAAGACGCTGCTGGCGTCGTCGCTGATTTCGTCTTCGGAGAGAATACAGCGTTTGATTTCTTCATTTAACGGCGTCAGCGGTTCGATGATTTCAAAAAGAGGCGCTAAGGAGTCGCGATCTGTTTCGTTTGGGTCTGTTCGTCCAAACTGTTTGGCGCGTTTTGCGGCTTCTAAGAGGGAGCCGATCTGTAAAAATTCCAAGATACTCAAAGAACCGCCGATTTCTAAGCGCTTGACGGAAGCTTCTACCGGATGGATGCCGGAAAAAGAAAGGCTGCCTTTTTTAAACAGGCGCATTAAGGCATCGTGCGTCTGCTGCTGCGCCGTATGGATGGCGGAAAGATCGGTCATCGGCAGAAGCGTCTGGCATCTTTCTTTGGCGTCTCTGCTGTATGCGAACTCTGTCAGTGTACGGATAATTTTATCATATTCTAATGTATGCAATGCTTTTTGATTCATAGTATAACCCTCAATCTTACGGAAAATTTGAATATGGTTATTATACCTTATCTTTGACCGGTTTAAAAGGAGAAAATAAAATCTTGCATACCGATTCTATTACACGTATAATAAAGATTAAGGAACGTTCATACCTGAGAAAAAACATTAAGGAGAAGGAACGGTATGGCAGAAGGACAAGATGAGTTTTCGTTTATTAAAGAAAAAATCAAAGAAAAACCGATCAATAAAAAACGTTTGATGAAACAGGGGGCTCTTACCATAGGATTTGCAGTCATATTCGGCATAGTCGCCTGTTTTGTATTTACGTTTCTGCGCCCGATTATGGAAAATATGCTCTATCCGAAAGAGGATCCTCTGATTTCCATTCCCGGGGATGAGCCGGAGTCGGAATGGCAGACAGAGCTGGCTGAGGAACCTGTTGAAACGGAAGCCGTGGGAGAGACGGAAGAAGCCACGGAAACCGTAATCGTAAAAGAACTGGAGCTTTCCGATTATCAGATGCTGCAGAATAAGATCTATGCGATCGGCAAAGAGGCAAACCGATCCGTCGTCACGGTGACCGGAGTAGTCAGCGATACGGACTGGTTTAATAATTCCTATGAGAGCAAGGGGCAGGCATCCGGCATTATTATCGGGGATAACGGAAATGAACTGCTGATCTTAACGGAACACAAAGTGGTGAAAGACGCCGGGCAGATTCATGTAACGTTTATAGATGAGGGCACGGTCAACGCGTATCTGAAAAAATACGACGGAAATACCGGCATCGCTATTTTGTCGGTTCCGCTGCAGGATGTGAAAGAGAGTACGAAAGGAAGGATCGCATACGCAGTGCTTGCCAATTCCCAGACGGTGGAACAGGGAAATATTGCAATTGCGATCGGCAGTCCGCTGGGGACGAATTATTCCATTGGTACGGGAAATATCACGTCCGTCGGAAACGTGATCCAGACGACGGATGCGACGTATACCGTATTTACGACTGATATTGTAGGAAGCAGCAGTAGCAGCGGCGTGCTGCTGAATCTGAACGGCGAAGTTGTAGGGCTGGTGATGCAGGACTACAGCGGGAACGGCGACGATAATACGCTGACGGCGATTGCGATTTCCGAGGTGAAAAAAGTAATCGAAATGCTTTCAAACGGCAGGGATATTCCATATCTTGGTCTTAAGGTTGTGGCAGTCACAGATAACATCGCAGTAGAATACGGGCTTCCGCACGGCATTTATATTAAGGAAGTGCGCCTGGACTCTCCGGCATTTGCGGCAGGCCTGCAGAACGGGGACGTTATTGTGGAGCTGGGAGGAAAAGCAGTCAGTACGGTGGAAGCGTACGAGGCGCATGTGCTTTCGCTGGAGCCTGGGACAATAACGGAAATTATTGTAAAACGGCAGGGAATGGATGAATATCTTGAAGTAGAATATAAAGTATCTGCAGGGATACTGCAGTAAGAAATATACTGTCAGAAAGGCAAAACAGGAAGACGGGAAGGAGAAGCCGTATCAGCGGCAAGAGAGATTATGAAATATATTGAAACGTTTCGGGAAGGTGAAAGGATTAATGAAATTTTCTTGTGTAAGTACAAACAGTCTGCGCTTACCAAGAATGGAAGACCCTATGAGAATCTGATTCTTCAGGATAAAACAGGCACGGTGGATGCAAAAATCTGGGAACCGGATTCCCAGGGGATCGATTCGTTTGAAATTCTTGATTATATCAGCATTGTCGGAGACGTAACCAGTTTTCAGGGAGCGTTGCAGGTGAATGTGAAACGTGTCCGCAAGGTACAGTCCGGAGAGTATGATACAAGGGATTATCTTCCGGTCAGCAGCAGGGATATTGGAGAAATGTACCAGGAATTGAAAGGGTACATCGGAAGCGTTGCAAATCCTTATCTGAAAAAACTGCTGCAGTCTTTTTTTATCGAGGATACGGCGTTTGCCAAGCGGTTTTGTTCGCATTCCGCGGCAAAAAGCGTACATCATGGGTTTGTCGGAGGTCTGCTCGAACATACGCTGGCAGTGACGCGCCTTTGCGCTGTGTTTTGTGAACAATATCCGATATTAAACAAAGATCTTTTACTGACGGCGGCGATGTTTCATGATATTGGAAAAATGGAAGAACTGTCGGAGTTTCCTGCCAATGACTATACGGATGAAGGACAGCTGCTGGGGCATATTATGATCGGCACGGAGTGGGTCGGCGGCGCAATCCGCAATATTCCGGATTTTCCACGCAGGCTAGGCAATGAATTAAAGCACTGCATTCTGGCGCATCATGGAGAGCTGGAGTTTGGATCTCCCAAAAAGCCGGCGTTGGTCGAAGCCGTTGCACTGCATTTTGCAGACAATATAGACGCCAAGATGGAAACGTTAAAAGAAGTATTGGCAAATGTGCCGGAAGGCAATACGGAGTGGCTGGGATATAACCGGCTGTTGGAATCCAATATCCGAAAGACCGGCAGGTAGGGACGTTATGCAGAAGAATGATTTGATTGAACTGACAATAGAAGATATCGGCATGGACGGCGCCGGAATCGGCAGATATCACGGAATGGCGGTTTTTGTCAAGGACGCCGTGATCGGAGACAAAGTCCTGGCGAAAATTACAAAAGTTAAAAAGACATATGCATATGCACGTTTGACGGAATTAAAAGAGGCTTCCCCGGTCAGGGTGGAGCCTTCCTGTATATATGCCAGAGCCTGCGGGGGCTGTCAGATTCAGCATATGGATTATCAGGCGCAGCTCTCTTTTAAAGAGAGGAAGATCCACGACAGCCTGGTTCGGATCGGAGGGTTTGACGCAGAATTTATAACTCATGTGACGGATCCGATCGTGGGCATGGAAGTACCGTTTTATTATCGGAATAAAGCACAGTTTCCGATCGGCGTGAATGCAGCGGGAGAGACGGTCGCGGGATTTTATGCGGGAAGGACGCACAGTATCATCCCCAATATCGATTGTGCATTGGGGGTTTCGGCAAATAAGGCGGTATTGGAAACCGTGCTGAATTATATGAACGACTGCGGCGTAAGCGCCTATGACGAACGAACGAAACAGGGGCTTGTGCGCCATGTGCTGATCCGGTACGGATTTGATTCTAAAGAGCTTATGGTCTGCATCGTGGTCAACGGAACGCGGCTGCCGGAAGAACAGGTTTTGATCGGCAGGCTTTGTGAAATCAAAGGGATGAAAAGTATCTCATTAAACAGCAATCCGAAAGACACCAATGTGATTTTAGGCGATCGCACTAAAGTGCTTTGGGGAGATCCTGTGATTACGGATGCGCTGTATCTGCGGGATACAGCTGATTTTAAGCGGCTGGGGGAAAAGACGGTCTATCGTATTTCTCCGCAATCCTTTTATCAGGTAAATCCGATCCAGACGGAGAAGCTGTATTCTCTGGCGCTGGAATATGCCGGATTAACGGGAGAAGAGACGGTTTGGGATCTTTACTGCGGAATCGGTACGATTTCGCTGTTTCTGGCAAAACATGCAAAGAAGGTGTTTGGCGTAGAAGTTGTGCCGCAGGCAGTGGAAGACGCAGCGGCAAACGCGGCGTTGAATGGGATAGAGAATGCGTCGTTTCTGCTGGGGAAGGCGGAGGATGTGCTTACAAAGTGGTCTCATGAGAACGCACAGGAGAGGGTAGATGTGATTGTTGTGGATCCGCCGCGGAAGGGATGCGATTCGAAGTGCCTAGAGACGATGCTGCACTTACAGCCGGAGCGGATCGTGTACGTAAGCTGCGATCCGGCGACGCTGGCGCGAGATCTGCGTGTACTTTGTAACGGCGGGTATGAGCTGAAAAAAGTGCGCGGAGTGGATCAGTTTGGGCAGACGGTGCACACAGAATGTGTGGTGGAAATTCAAAAGAAACATATCTAGAAATCTTTTATTTTAAGCAGTTTTATAAGCATTTTGTGTTTTCAGAGGACGAGGAAGGGAATCGGAATAAGAGGATGGAGAGGTATTTTGAGGTTTCGGCGGTGGTTGATGTGGGGTGTGGGGATACAAAAGAATCCAATTAATGAAAAAATTGATATTAAGTTTCAGTTGTTCGGAATTTCCGAACAACTGAAAAAATGGTCAGATGAAGTGCAGAAAATCATTTAAAGTTTGTCAGAATAGATGAAATGTTAACCTGTCGGAAATTCCGACAGGTTCAAGAAATGGGTATGATTTGATGATAAGAATTATGCGATATAAAAAAGGAGAAAAAGTATGGGCAAGACGAATGAAAAGAATTTTGACATTAAAAACTCAGAAGTAATTAAGAGTATAAATAAATTAGATGGATTTTTAAGGGCGGAATATAATACCGAAAAAAATTATTTAGATTACTATGCAGGTCAAGAAACATTAGATAAAGTAAACAGTATAAAGTATCAGGTCATTTATGGTAGGAGAGGTACAGGAAAAACGCATTTATTAAGGGCTTTACAGGAAAAATTGCTTGAAACAAATGGGAAATATTTTCCGATTTATATTGATTTGCGGGCATATAAACCAATGCTTGGAAATATTGATGATATATATTATGCGTTGATTTTGTTACAAGAAATTATTATTGAAATCTTGAAATGTGTATATGAAAACTTAAATTATATATATAGCGAATATTCCATACAAGAGCAGGAGTTTATAATAAATAGTAAAAAGAAAAAAATTGCTGTTATTTTAGAGAGGTTTAATCGGCATTTTGATGGGAACAGTTTCACTAAAATGGGAGAAGTGGCATTTAAAATCAATGAAGTAAAAAAAGTAGCAACAAGTTTAAAGTTAATGAAAATGCCAGAGTTTTTGGGTGAGAAAGGAACTAACAAAGAGACTGAAGCTACAGATGAAAAAGTTAAATATATTTCGTTTGCCGAAATATCCAATGCCTTAGCAGAATTACTTGAAATAATAGATATAGATAGAATGTTTTGTTTGCTGGATGAGTGGTCTGAGATTCCAGAAGATAGTCAATATATATTGGCTGAGCTTATTAAGCGTACATTTGTTACATTAAAGGTAACTGTTAAAATTGCTGCTATTCCTAATAGGACAAAACTATTATCCGAAGATAGGATTGGCTTGGAAGATGGAGGAGATATATTTGGGTATTCTTTAGATAATAGATATATATACGAACTGCATTCTGATAATACTAGGGCTTTTTTAATGAATTACTTTTTAAGCAATTATATATTGTCAATCCTGAGTTATATGATATATTTTGTAGTGAGGATGGAAGAAGACCGGTACATAAATTTATAAATAGTTTTTTTGCAAATCAGGCTTTGCGTGAAATATTAATTGCATCTTCTGGTATTCCAAGAGATTTTTTAAACATTTTTATTGGTGCATATAATAGTTTTTATACCATAGGTAAATATAAGCATATTGCTTTAGCAGATGTGCGTAATGCTACAATTGAATGGTATGAGGTTGATAAAAAGAAAGCGGTGGATGCAAATAATAATGCGAAAATACTTTTGGATAAAATAATTAAAGACATTTTAATTGATAAGAAAAGATGTCATTTTCTGATTCCAGAAAAATTTGAAAAAGTAAAAGAATTGAATGATTTAATAGATTTAAGGGTGGTTCATTTACGAAAGAAAGGTATTTCTCATAAAGGAAAGAAAGGTGTTACTTATACAACGTATACTATTTGGATTATGCTTGTTATACCAGTACAAATTTATATCACAATAAAATAAATACGAATCTTTTATCTGAAATAGAAACTACAGATAATTTTAGGGATATTAGGAGAATTTCATTAGAAGATAAATTTTTTGAGGATTTCAATATGGAAATTGGCGATAGTTTTAAATGCCCAAAATGTGGCAAGATGGTAGATATAAATCATCCGGCAAATATAAAACAAAAAATTTGTAATCATTGTTATGAAAAAATAGAGGATTAGATTATGAATTTATATCAAAAATGTAACCATAATAGATGTTTTGCGACAAAAGGGGATTGTATATGAAGAGACTGATTGCAGAAGAATATAAGCGGTTTGAAGATATCAAACAGATTCATGAGGACGGTTCGGAATTTTGGAGTGCAAGAGAACTTGCGGTTGCTTTAGATTATACTCAATGGAGAAATTTTACTGGTGTGATAAAAAGAGCAATGATTGCCTGTGAGAATAGTGGACATGATATTTCTCACGATTTTGCTGAGGTCAGCAAAATCGTGGAAGCAGGAGTAACGAATAAGCCTGTAAAGGATTATGAGTTGACCAGATATGCCTGTTATTTGATTGTGCAGAATGGAGACCCACGGAAAGAAGTGATTGCTTTGGGACAGACATATTTTGCAATCCAGACGTATCGTCAGGAGGTAGCAGATCATTTTAATGAGTTAAGCGAGGATAATCGAAGACTTGTTGTGCGTGGAGATATTAAGCAATGGAATCAAATGCTTGCAGAAACAGCACATAAAGCAGGTGTTATTACAAATGAGGAATTTGCAATTTTTCAGAATGCTGGTTATATGGGATTGTATGGTGGTTTAGATGTAGATGATATTCATACAAAAAAGGGATTGGAAGTTGGACAGAAAATTCTTGATTACATGGGTAGTACGGAATTGATTGCCAATCTGTTTCGTATATCCCAGACAGAAGAAAAATTGCGAAAAGATGAGGTTGATAATGCAAAAACGGCAACGTCGGTTCATTATTCTGTGGGGAGAGAGGTGCGGACTGCAATAGAAAAAATTGGCGGGACGATGCCTGAGAATTTGCCTACTCCAGAAAAGAGTATCCAACAGATAGAAAAAGAGCAGATGGCTCGTTTGAAAGCAAAAGCCAAAAAAGGAAAACTGATGCTTGATGAATAATAAGGGAAGGTAAGCTTGGATTTAGGAATGGGTATAGAATTACGAAAAATTGTGTTCCTATATGAGTGACGAGGCTCAAAAATTGTGTTTACATAGTAGTTCCGATACATGTGGAAACCATCGTACTTTTGTCCCACAAATCACCAGATAGTGTCATTAATGTTACGGTGGAATTTGGAGATAGTGAAGGGAAAGTACCTATAGATGCGATAGCAGAGCGGGCAAAGAAATACCAGCCAAAACCGAAAATTACTTATAAAATGATACAGGAGTATGTTGAGAAGAAGTATGGATTTAAAGTACATACTGCATATATTGCGGAGGTAAAGAGATCATTAGGTCTGACAATGTATGACGCGCCAAATGCAGTAGAAGAATTAAAACAGCCGAGGAAGCATCCGCCGAAAGAAAAAGTTGAGGCGATAAAAGATGCACTTAAATATTTTGAGGTAATCTAATGGATGAAAAGATTTATCAGATTGCAGAGCAGATAGTTCAATTACATCGGAAAGCCTATGAGGTTTATTTGCCATTGGTTAAAGATGTGTGCAGCAGAATTGTGTCAGAAGATGAATTGTCACATTTGCTTGATTATGTGCTGGATTTTGCTTGTGATGAGAAAATACTGGGATTATATAAAAGAGTGTGTAGAAGATATTTGTATATATATCCTAGTTGTGTTAAGAGTTATATTGAAGCATATCGGGAAATGTGGGAAGATGAAGACAGTTCTTCAACAGAACTTTTTGTTGAGAAAGAGGATAAGATGTTTTAAGAGGATTATGATGTGATTGCAGGAGGAGAAATGGGGAAAATAATTAAAGATACAATTCATGCTAATGGAATAGATATTGGAATTTATACTCACGATTTTGAAAATGAATTTATTTCATTGACGGATATTGCCCGGTATAAGAGCGATGACCCAACGGCGGTTATTCAAAACTGGATGAGAAATCGGGATGTGATAGAATTTCTGGGACTTTGGGAAAGACTACATAATTCAGATTTTAAACCCCTCGAATTCGAGGGGTTTAAAAAGCAGGCAGGCGCCAATGCCTTTACAATGTCGCCTAAGAAATGGATAGAAGCGACAGATGCTATCGGTATTGTTTCAAAAGCAGGACGCTACGGAGGAACATATGCCCATAGTGATATTGCCATGTCTTTCGCAACTTGGATTTCTCCTGAGTTTCAGCTGTATATTATGAAAGATTATAGGCGTTTAAAGACAGACGAAAACAGTCGGTTGTCTTTGGGGTGGAATTTAAATAGAGAAATTTCTAAGTTGAATTACAGGATACATACAGATGCAATTAAAGAAAATCTAATTCCCCCAGAATTAACATCCGCACAGGTGGCGTATACCTATGCTAATGAAGCAGATATGTTGAATGTTGTTTTGTTTGGAAAGACGGCAAAGCAGTGGAAAGATGACAATCCAACGGTGAAAGGAAATATGCGGGATGTGGCGACTTTAAATCAGTTGCTGGTACTGGCAAATTTGGAAAGCTATAATGCTGTACTGATTAAACAAGGAAAGAATCAAAAAGAGCGGATGGAATTGCTTCGGCAGTTAGCAGTACAACAGTTAGAAACGTTGGAAAATGTGAGTTTAAATAATTTGCCGAGATTAAGAGTAAATTCATAGAAATAAATAATGTTAGAAAAATTCAGATTATTAAAAGTGAAGTAATAATAATGAAAGGAATGGAGATTCATTGATCTTTAATTGACAGACAAGTGGATTAGTGAACTTTCTAATTGGACTGGTAAGGAATACAATATATTAATCAATGTTCGGATGGGGTGATTTGAATAATACAGGTGTGTATTTTTATCAAAGAAAAAGTTGGAAAATGATAGGGTTATGGTAAAAATTAGGATATAGTTGGCTTTGGTTCATAATTCTGTTTTCTTTTTATGTAGCTATAATAAATGTACTTGTTTAAATTTAAGAATGAAGATGATACAAGGGGGAATGCTTATGGATATAGTCGGAACTGTGAATATAGAATTATGGGCAGTTGTGTTAGGCGCTACAGATGCATTGCTAAATTTGGAAATGCCGTATGGTTATGTGTTGAAGCATTTAAAACTCAAGGATACTCCTCTATATAATGAAGTGGTAAACGCAAGGGGTAACTTAGATATTAAGTATATAGCAAGTAATCTTACTGATGAAAGAACTCCAGAATTTATCTTTTTATGTAAGACGGAAAATAATTCGATGCCATTAGAATATTTTTCAATTGGAGAGATGTTAGGAGGATATGAGAAGGCAGGAGAGTATTTCGATACAATTACCAATAAATGGAATAAAGAGATTTTCTACATATTGTCTATGTTAAGATTAACCCAAGAGGGAAATATAGAAGTTGCTGATAAATTTTATAAAATTAAAGCAAATTATAAGTGTAACAATATTAATAGAAGCGGAGTGTCTTCTCAAGATAGTTCTATCAGTATATATGATGACCTGTATGAATGGAACAACGTTAATTTGACCTGTTTTGAGAATATGGTTGGGTTGCCAGAAGTGTTAAAAGATGAGATGGAAGATGTTATGGAGCGATTTGGAAGAGGATATAGTGCTTCCAGATATGACGATGCATATAAGAATCTTGTGACTTTAGCTGAAATTATTCTGATAGGTTACAATTCAAATGATAAAAGTGGTGGAAAAAAAGAAAAGTTTGCGAATCGCTTAACAGCGGCAATAGCACAAGATGCAGATGTGCAGTCAGTGCATGATAATGCACTAAGAATGTATAAAGAGCGTTCGAACGAAACTCATGAAGGAAATAATCTAAATATTACAAAAGAAGCGTTGAAAGAACTGCGTTGTGCAGTAAGGGGACTGGTGCAGAACTTTATAAGCTTTTCCAAAAGTCAGTATGGAAGTATTGCCGATAAAACATTTAATGGCATAAAGAGAGAATATATAATAGGCTTATTGGCACGGATTAATATATTGCAAACAAATGGTTTGTTATAGTTATGTAGAGATGGAGTTTCTGTAGATTAAATATTTATGATATAGATACTTTTTTATAATATTTGAACTGTTCGAAATCTTTACATGCTTTATGATAAAAGATGAAGCCTCTGCGGACATGAATTCTTGTAAAATTAAGTTGGAGTTAGTCAACGAGTTCTTGTGGGAAAGAGGTAATACCGTTGAAACGATCGTGTTGATATAAAGAAACTCATCAAAAGCTACTTTGATATTTCGGAGGTATTTGATATCGATTTTGGGAATACCAATGGAAAATAAAGGTTTCTCGCAATCAACGTGTCTATGTAGTGTGCATATTACAAATAAAAAGAGGAAGGTAGTGGTATTAAATATTTGTGATAATGGTTGTGAAATTAGAATCTTAAAATGAGAAAATGATTGGGTATTTTACAAAAATAAAACAATATGTTTTTTATTAATTATTAAGGCAAGAACAACTATGGAGGTTGATATAGTGGGTAGTTCAATTTTTTTAAGTTATCCTAAGCCGTTTTTAAAGAAACAAGAAGAGTTTATAGAAAGAATAACTAAATATTTACAGGAAAGAGGAATCCTGCCAAGAACATTAGGTGTAACCGATTATGATATGAATGCTCCATTAACGGCTATAAGAAGATTAATGTTAGAATCTAATGGATTAGTAACAATAGCTTTTAAGCGAAGTTTAATTAAAGATGGAGCAGGAAAGCCACAGAGCGATATTGGAGAAACAGAATATGATTTATCAGGTAAATGGTTGACAAGCCCATATTGCCAAATCGAGCCGTCGATGGCTTTTCAGTTAGGTTTGCCTGTATTAATACTAAGAGAAAAAGGTGTGATAGCAGAAGGCATATTAGAAAAAGGTGTTTTGGGAGTATATATGCCAGAATTTGATTTGATTGGAAATTTGGATGATTATTTTAAATCTAGAGAATGGGTTCAAATTATTCAACAATGGGAAGGATGTGTTAGAAGAGTGGTGGAAAATAAGGGGAAACCGCCTTTACTATATTAAAATGAGGAATGGAGCATAGTTGTTGATATAATATTTTCTATTATTCCCGCTGCAAAAGCGCAGGAATAATAGAAAAATAAAATCAAAAAACAAAGGAGTTTAAATCATTACAATGATGAATTTGAGTACGCTGGAAGAAATCAAGGATTTACGAATGGTATGGCCGCATGAAGCTTTGGATTTTACGCCCTGGCTTTCAGAGGACGAAAATATTGCTCTTCTTGCCGATGCGGTAGGTCTTGATATTACAGTAGATGAAACAGAATCTTCTGTAGGTGATTTCCATGTTGATATATTTGCGGCTGAAACAGGGACAAACCGGAAAATCATTATAGAGAATCAGCTGGAGGATACAAATCACGATCATCTCGGCAAACTGATAACCTATGCATCCGGCAAGTCGGCAGATGTAATCATATGGGTGGTAAAGCACGCTCGTGAGGAGCATAAAGCAGCAATTGAATGGTTGAACAATCACACGGATGAGAAAATCGGATTTTTTCTCTGTGAAATTAAACTGTACCGCATAGGCGCTTCCGAACCGGCGGTGAAGTTTGAGGTGATCGAAAAACCAAATGACTGGACAAAAGAAGTTAAGAAAAGCGAGTCTGCCAACGAAACACAGCAGCAACGATATGATTATTGGGTGGCGTTTCAGGATTATGCTTTCCAGAATACACAGTTTGCAAAAACCTTTAACCGCAGGAAACCGTCGATGGATCATTGGATGAATTTTAGCGTAGGATCTTCTGCCTGTCACATTACGGTGTCACAGATTCAAAGGCGTGATGAATTGGACGTGGAGTTGTATATCAGTGGGGACAAAGAACTGTTCCATTCGTTGCTTCAGAATAAGGATGCCATAGAAACGGATTCCGGTCTGGCCTTTGATTGGAGAGAACTTCCGGATCGTAAGGCAAGCCGAATTCTTATTGAGAAGAGCGTGGCTTTTGGCGACAAGAATCAGTGGAACGAACAGTTTGACTGGCTGATTGATGTTATGGTTAAAATGAAGAGAGCATTTAAAAAGTATATCTGATTTATGCGATCAAATGATTTATATAAAAGGCAGCCTTAAAGCAATAAAATTTACGAGAGTATCCGAAAGATTTTATTCAAAAAATACTAGCTGATAAGCGGTTTCTCCTGCGTTTTGGCAAACTGCGCAGGATACCATCTGTGGCTGTCCATGTGGCTGAAAACAGGCGGACGGTATGGGAACCGATATCATCCGAATGCTCTCTGGAGCGCGGATTAGAATGAGAGGGGGAGTGATTTGTGAATTTTTTTCAAAGAGCTATATTATATCTGACGCGGAAAAAAGGACGCACGGTGCTGCTGACAGCGCTTTTGTTTTTGATGTCCTGCTGTGTCTGTTTGGGTGTTTCTTTTAAGAAAAATGCCGAGGAGCAGACGGATCGCCTGCGCAAAAGCCTGGCGGCAGGATTTATTGTCTGTATAATGGGGTTAAAACCCTCGCCTTAAGGCGAAACCTTTA
>BLMD01000189.1 GCA_011959925.1 Lachnospiraceae bacterium | reverse complement strand
AGTAGCGTCACAATCGGCTTTGCGGCGCTGTTTGTCTGCGGCATATCCGGCATAAGTGTGCTGTTGTCGTTTGCGAAAATCAGCGGCATGGGGATCCGGGAGCTGCTGCAGTCGGAATAGAGGCTTCCGAAATGCAATTCGGCTGCAGCGGAAAGTCTGCAATGGGGGATCGGACGTTTCAAAAGCCGGACAGATACCCGCTGTGCAAAATGTGCAGAAAAAACGGTAAAGGATGCAGGAAAGCAGATATGAGTAAAATTGCAATTTTAGATACAGCGATCAGCCCCGGGCGGCTGCATTGTCAGAAATTTCATGCCTGTAACGTTTGCAGAGAAGAAGGCGTGGGAGAACATTTAGAAACTTCCCATGGTACAATCTGCGCACGCATATTGGACAGTTTTACTTCCGGTTATGAGCTGTACAGCATACAGATCATGAAAAGTGCCAGGAGTAAGACGGAGAAACCAATGGGTGACGTCCGGCATTTCAAGGAGGGGCTTTTGCTTTGCCTTGAACTGGGTGTGGACATTATATGCATGAGCGCCGTATCATCGCTGCTTTCCGATTCCGGTGTTCTGTATGAAATCACAAGAAAACTGGCCCAAAAGAGCATTCTTGTGGCGGCGTTGGACAACCGAAGGTATGTCACCGTCCCGACTGCCTACCCATTTGTAACAGGCGTGCAGTCAGATGAAAAAAACTGCCTGCATCCGGGAGAATTGGCATATGACGAAACGGACCTGTTTTGCGCAGGATTGTATGCGAACTGCGATACAACATTGCTTGCCGAGCTCGGATGCGCTCCATCCAACAGCTTTGCCGTTCCGGCTGCAGCCGCCCGGATGCATGATTGGATCAACGAAGGAAGGCAGGTTGGTGAAGAACTTTTGAGACTGAGGCCGTATCCGGCGCGTGAAATAGAGGAAGAAATCTCTTTCAAGCGGGGATTGGGTCTTTACCGGGAGCTGCCGTTAGCAGTCCTGGTTTCCGCTGAAGAAAATGAAGCGTATCTGGCATGCCGGGCGGCAATGGATGCGCTGCACGCCAAATATCAGGTGCAGTCGGCGGCATTGTGCAGTATGGATGCAGGAACGGACGTACGGTTTCGGAAACGCGGCTTTGCAGGGAATTGGAAGCAGGAGATTTTGTTTATGGAATGCTGCTATAAGGCGGACCTGGTTTTTCTTGTGGTATCGAAGGAAGAGCAAAAGTTTGCCATGGAACAGGTAAGCGCCGACCTGAAAGCAGAGATTTGCAAAGATCATGTACGTATTTCATTTGAAAACGGCTGTCAAACAGGAAGAGCAGAAGATCTTGCGGATATGATGTATCAGATTTTGCAGTAAGTTATTTTGTTGATTTAACTTTTCAAATGATCTTTACAGGCTTTCTTTTTTTCAGTATAATAGTTCTACCTCAGATAATTAAGAGTATTCGGATTTATTGTCTGTATAATGGGGTTAAAACCCTCGCCTTAAGGCGAAACCTTTA
>BLMD01000188.1 GCA_011959925.1 Lachnospiraceae bacterium | reverse complement strand
TTCTTTTGCCACTTCACGGATTTTCAATGCCAGATAATCTTCCCCTTTTGCAAGGACGACCGGGGCTTTCGCCTCATTGGAATCATAATGCAATGCAACGGAAATATGCGTCGGGTTTGTGATAATTACGTCTGCTTTCGGAACATCCTGCATCATTCTGCGCCGGGATGCTTCCTGCATCTTCTGGCGCTGTTTTGATTTCACTTCCGGGCTTCCTTCCGTATTTTTATATTCGTCTTTTACTTCCTGTTTTGTCATCTTCATCTCTTCGTGGAACTTGTGTTTCTGATATGCCCAGTCTGCAGCCCCAATGATCAGATAAACGACTGCGATTTTAAACCCGGTATCGACAATCACCTTGCCGCACAAAATAATCGCCTGCATCAGCGGAATATCATATAAAACAAACAAATCATCCGAGTTCTTTTCAATCGACGTATATGCGACATAGAGGATAATGACAATCTTTACAATAGATTTAAACAGTTCAAACAGAGAATCTTTCGACAAAATCCGTTTAAACCCGTTTAGAATATTAAATTTATCCAGTTTGGGCTTCATCGGTTTTGTCGTAATTTTCCATCCTACCTGCAAAATACTGATCAAAACGGCCACGACAAGGCCAAACAGAAAAAATGGCAGCACAAGCTGTAAAAGTTCCAGCATAACCGGCAGCAAAAAGGACGATGTACCGTATCCGTTCATCTCCTTTGCATTCTGCTCTACATACTCCGGAATTTTCGTATATGTATAGCGAAAAACATTTAAAAAACCATCGTACAGATAAGATATAAAGATTTTTAACAGCAAAAACAAAACAATCAGATCAAAGGCGCTGTTAAGCTCCTTACTTTTGGCAACCTTACCGTCTTTTCTGGCATCGGTCAATCGTTTCGCCGTAGGTTCTTCTGTTTTTTCTCCTCCCGGACCATCCTTAGCAAACCACTGGAGCTGGTACGGGAGCCGCAACTCATTCCATTCTGTCAACTTTCATACATTCCTTTTATTACTGAAACCATCGTACGTTTCATTTCATCAAAAATAAAGTCTGCAACATCCATAAACAAGCCAATCGTTAAGAACATGATGAAAAGCCCTACCAAAACCTTTAACTGCATACCTACCGCAAACATATTCATCTGCGGAGAAACCTTCGCCATAATACCCAGCACACAGTTTAATATCATGATACAGGCAAACATAGGCAATATGCATCGAAACGCTATGACAAACAGATCGATCATATAAGTAGTAATTCCCGACAACAGCTGATCCCACTGGAATACCTGCCCATTCACCGGAATCAGCTGATAGGAGTCCGCCATTGCACGCAGAATATAGTGGTGCATGTTTGTAGAGATCAAAAGCAGCATAACAAGATAGCTGTAAAAATTACCGCTGACGCTCGCCTGTGTCCGCATTTGCGGATTATATTCGGTTGCCATGGAAAAACCGATATTCATATCCAACAAATTTCCTGCTAATAAAATAATGGAATTACAAATGTTTGCTGCAAATCCAATGAGCAATCCTGTAATTCCTTCTTTTACGACGATAATGGAATATCCCACAATCCCTGTATAAGCAAGCGTCTCTTTTGGAACTGCCTGAAACAAAAGCAGAGCGACAAAAACAGATAATCCAATCTTCACCCTACCGGGCGTATTCTGCATCCCAAAGAAGGGAGCAATATAAATAAAACAGGATATGCGGATCAAAATCAACAAAAAATATTCAAATGTAAGTAAGGAAAAGCTATAATTTACCATAATTCAACCTAGCTTAAGTATACGCTAAAATCCGACCACAGACGCGTCATAAAATTGGACAATACATCCATCATCCATGGACCGATCAGCATAAGTCCCACAAATACTGCCAGAATCTTGGGCACAAACGTAAGCGTCTGTTCCTGAATGGACGTTACCGTCTGAAATATACTGATCACCAGGCCGACAACCAACGAAATCAAAAGCAGAGGCGCACCGGATATAATAATGGTGTAAATAGCCTCTTTTGCAATCGTAATAATATCTCCCTGTGTAATCACATTCTTTTCCTCCAATCAGGCATCCTGAAATGCCGCAACATTAATAAAATGTCTTCACCAGACTTCCGATCACTAAATTCCAGCCGTCTGCCAGAATAAATAAGAGAATCTTAAACGGCAGCGAAATCGTCGTGGGCGGAAGCATCATCATACCCATAGACATCAATACGGAAGACACCACCATATCGATCACAATGAACGGAATATATAAACAAAATCCTATAATAAACGCTGCCCGAAGCTCACTGATGATAAAACTCGGAATCAGAACAGTAAACGGTATCTCTTCGTAACTGTCATACGTTTCTCCTGAAATCTGAATAAACAGATCGATATCTTTCGTCTGAACCTGTCCGTTCATAAATTCACGCAGAGGTTTACTGCCGATCTCAATGGCCTCTTCCTGCGTAATCTCTCCCGCATCAAAAGGCTTGATCGCATTTTCATTAATATCAGAAAAAACCGGATGCATAATAAAAAGAGTTAAAAACAATGCAAGACCGATCAAAACCTGATTCGGCGGAGCGCTCTGCGTACCGACTGCAGTCCGCAGAAAATGCAGTACAATGATAATCCTAGTAAAGGATGTCAGCATAATCAGTAAAGACGGCACCAGTGAAATAATCGTAAGCACAAGCAGAATCCGAAGTGAACCGGATAATGTGCCGTCTTTGTTATTATAAGTGAACGAAACCCCGTTTGTACTGTCAGAAGTAACGCCTTGCGCAGTCTCCTGCCCTCTTTGGTCAACAGGATCCGGAATTTCCGGAATATCATCGCCGGAAGGCACTTCGATTCCGTCCCCGTTCCCGCCCTGAGTGGTTCCCGGGGTTCCGGCTGTTCCGGTTGCATATACAACCTGTCCTCTTGACACTATAATCATAGATGCCAAAACAAACATGGCCAGAATCACAGACAACCTGCAATAAATCTTTTTAAATTTACTCATAATCATCCCAGTCTACTTCTTCGGTATATGTTTCTTAAATTTTTCCAACAGCTCTTTAAAACTCTCCGGTCCAACACCTGCCGGAAATTCTTCCGACGGCAGTTCCCTCAACTGCTCTTGTGTCAATTTTGTAAGCAGCTGCACTTCATCCTTTCCAATCGCAATGACCAGATATTCCTCTCCTGCCTGTACAATCTGTATATACTTGTTTGTCGTCAGTCTCAGCGTCTCAATGATTTTCAGATTTTTATTATACGAATGTTCTTTCTGATAACCTGCGATCCAGC
>BLMD01000187.1 GCA_011959925.1 Lachnospiraceae bacterium | reverse complement strand
GCTTCAAAGTCCATGTCAAGGTCAGCGGAATTTTGCAACTGGAATTTTCGCTCCCACTCCTGCGCCTCCCGCTTTGTGGCAAACCCACGCTTGCATTTCTGTTTCCGCTCCCCTTTCCAGTTCACATACCTTGCCATCACATACCATGTGCCATTTCCCTCATTCTTAAATACTGGCATTTACTCCATCTCCTTTCCCTGTTTTTCTCCTGCTCCGTAAAACCTTTCTTGAAAATACTGGCGGTTTACTCTCCCTGCAATCGTGATAAACCCCTGCTCCTTCAGCTCGTCATTCAGTTTCTTGATGAGCTTGTAAGCGTAAGGCTTCGATACAGAAAGCTCCTGCGCCACCTCGTCCACACGGATAAATTTGTTGTCCATACAACCTCTCCTTTCTATCTAAGCGTTTTTGCTTAATATATAATACTAAACAATTCTGCTATTGTCAATAGGTTTGCAAGAAAATATTAAACTTTTTTGTTTCGCTTATTCTTGACTTTTTCTAAGCATATATGCTATACTCCTTATAAACATACGAACAAGGAGTGAAACATTATGGCGATTGGCGAAAGAATACATTTTTTCCGCATCATGCGGGGCATGACACAAAAATATCTCGGTATGCTTGTCGGGTTTCCCGAAAAATCAGCGGATGTCCGTCTGGCACAGTACGAAACTGGCTCACGCAAACCGAAGGCAGACTTGACTGCTGCACTGGCGCAGGCTCTTGACGTTGCGCCGCAAGCACTGGACATACCCGACATTGACAGCTACATCGGGCTTATGCACACCTTATTTTCCCTTGAGGACATTTACGGTCTTATTGTCAGTGAAACAGACGGTGAAATCTGCTTAAAAGTCAACAAAGACAAAAGTAAGGATGCCGCCGAGTTACTGCAAATGCTTACCGCTTGGCAGGAACAGGCTGTAAAACTCTCTGCCGAGGAAATCAGCAGGGAAGATTACGACCAGTGGCGGTACAATTACCCGAAGTTTGACACCACGCAGCATTGGGCAAAAGTTCCCTCTAAGGAATTGAGTGATACCTTGATTAAACAGTTCAAGGACAAACTCAAAACTGATTAACAAGCACAACAAAAAACGCCCTTAGCCATGAGTTCCTACCCACAGCTAAGGGCGTTTCTAATATGGATTTATTTCAGTCATCCAAACCGCTTACAAATCATTCCCCCATCAACAAACCACTTGACAGTAAGAATAATCGCACTTAAACGACTGTTATCAATTTGTTATCAAAAGACCTTTCCAAAGTCCGCAAACCCGCATAAATACTAGGTTTGCTAAGCATTTTTGCTTATTC
>BLMD01000186.1 GCA_011959925.1 Lachnospiraceae bacterium | reverse complement strand
GGTTTATTATCTTTTCAAAGACAAAGGATATGATTGCTAGGGTTAGCTCAAAATGAGCAGAAATATGATGAGGATGCAGAAGAGTTGAAAATGATATTTCAGAAAAATAAAGAATTACTGGAACGATTGGAATATCAGTTTTGTTTTATGGAAGAAAGAGGTCAGGATAAAAAATCGTTTAGTACCATTAAAACACCTTATGGGATCTATGAGGATTTTTAACGCAAGATGTAAACCGCTGGAAAAGTACAATCCGGCGGTTTTTCCATTTAAGGAAAGATGTTGGAACTCAAAGGAAATTGCTTAGCATTTGTAACTACTGCAGTTGTTTAATTTAGATAAATCCTGCTATCTATTTTGAAAAAGGGATTGTCATGATTCCAAGTGAATAATGCAAAAATGAGAAAATACTTAAAAAGAAAGCCAAAATAAGTTGAGGAAAGCTTTGCTTTTGATATATAATAATAAAAGAAACATGAACTGATTTGAAAATGGAAGATAATGAAACAAATAGTACAGATGAGAAAGGGGAGCTATGTATAATTTTATAAATCATTATAAAGGAAGACAAGATTTGATAGGTAATTATGGCAATAATTCATTGCTTTTATATGCATTGCAGCTGAGATATTCTATTGAGGATATTATTTCTGTTGCTGCAGAGTCTTTGACAGATGGAAGTGATGATAAAAAATGTGATTTGATTTATATTGATAAAGACTCCGGGTTTGCGGTAATTGCTCAAGCTTATATGAAAAAGATCCAGTGGAAACGGATTTGGCAAAGGTAAATAAAGCAAGCGACTTAAATACCGCTGCATCATGGGTGTTTGCTCGTGAAGCAGAAGATATACCGGAGCGCATAAGAGATGCTGTTCAAGAACTGCAAGAATCTTTAAAAAATGGAGATATTAACACCGTTTATTTTTGGTACGTTCACAATATGAATGAAATGAACAATCCAGCAGTTCAAGAAGAGTTAAATACTGTCCAAGTATCTGCACAAAAATTAGTTTCTGCATTTGTTGGAGACAATTCAGTCAAAATAGTAGCATTAGAGGTTGGAAATAATACAATAGAGAAATGGTATAATAATTCTAATAAAAGAATCTCTATTGAAGATACATTAGTTGTGGAAAATAACAGCCAGGTTCTGGAGATTGTTGAAAAGAATTGGAAATCATGTGTAACGGCAGTAAAAGGATCTTGGCTTCGTGAATTATATTTACGATTTGAAGATGACTTATTTTCTGGAAATCCCAGAAATTATCTTGGTGCAGGAAAAAGAAAAAATAAAATCAATTTAGGAATTATGAACACTGTGCAAAAACAGCCGGAAAATTTTTGGGCTTATAATAATGGTTTGACTGCGTTAGTAAATGATTATGAATTAGATGAAGGAGAAGTCACGGTTAAAGGGATTACTATTATTAATGGTGCACAATCGACAGGTGCAATAGGAGCTGTCGAAAATTTAGAAGCAGATTTTTTAGTTCCAATAAGATTTATTGTATGTAATGATCCTAAAATTATCGAACAAATTATTTCTAATAACAATAAACAAAATGAAATATTGCCATCTGATTTAAGAAGCAATGACACGCAGCAAAGCAGATTGAGAAAAGAGTTTGAAAAATATCCCCAATTATATTATAGTGGCGGCAGGCGCAATAGTGTTGTTATTAGAAACAAAGAGGTATTTGATCCATATACAGTGGCTCAGACATTGTACGCATTTCACATCGACTGTGTTGGTGCCTATAATTCTAAAAAAGATATATGGGATAATGATAAAAAGTATTCAAACATATTTTCAGACCAACTTTCTGCAGAGCATATTATATTTGTTTACTCTTTGGGCAGAGCAATAGACGAATATAAAATTGAATTGAAAAATAAAAAGGACATTCGAACGAGTGCAGAAGATGGGATGTTAAATTACTTAAGTAAACGTGGTTCAAAAATGCTTTTAATATACGCAATAAGTATGAGCATTGAAAGTATTTTAGGAAAAAAAGTTTTGGATCCTTGGAGGCTTAAATTTAATGATAGTACTGATTTTGATAAATTAGTATCCTATTGGAAGGAAATTATTGGCATTGTGTTACCTTTTCATACATCATTGGAAGCAGCATTAGTTGGCGGCTTAAATAATAGCGAAACAGCTAAAAATTCATGTGAGAAAATACGAGCAACAGTTACTTCTGTAAGAAAGGCTTTATCATCGGTTCTTGATTCATTTGCTAGAAAAGTGAATGTCATTATGTGAGCAAGTAATTTGAATAAACGGTAGAAAAATAAAATTTCATAAAATACGAAAATAGCGAGATATTTATAATATTAATCCGATCAAGAGAGATCTTTTATAGATATAAAAGTGCATAAATGGCTGTGGTAATAAGAAGTCAAATAACCGAAAAAATAACGTTGTATTTATGAGAACGCAAAGAAATAAAAACAATAAAATAAAATTTATAGTATAAAGATAGTTGTGTAAAATAAAAATGAGACTACAGTGTGAATAATCCTATCGAGAAAAAGAGGTAATGTCTTGAGTGATATAGCTAAATTCAAGTATAAGGAAGAAGATCTAAAGATGCTGGCGGGTTTTACCCTGTTGGATGATGATTTTATGACGATTGTGTTCGACCGAAATATAGAGGCAGCAGAGCTTGTCTTAAACATTATACTTGGCAGAAATGACCTAAAGGTCATAGAAGTCGTTGCACAGAGGGAATATAAGAATCCAATTACAGGAGGTCGCTCTATTAAATTGGACATTTATGCCGAGGATTCTAATGGAAAAGTGTACGATATTGAAGTACAAAATGATGATGCCGGGGCAGACATACGCAGAGCCAGATTCCATAGCAGCATGTTGGATACTAAGATGCTGAAAGAAAAGCAGAAATTTAAGGAAATCCATGATTCGTATGTCATATTCATTACGAAAAATGATTATTTGAAGATGGGTTTGCCAATGTACCATGTAGAGAGGACAGTGCAGGAAGCGGGAACATTGTTTGGAGACGGCTCGCATATTATTTATGTGAATGGAAGCTATAAAGATGATGACGACCCAGTGGGAAAGCTAATGCATGATTTCCGCTGCACAAGTGCGGCAGATATGTTTTATCAGGAACTTGCAAAGCCGGTAAGACATTTCAAGGAGACGGAAGGAGGTCGAAGCAAAGTGTGTAAAGCAATGGAAGAAAGAATTGACAGGGAAAGAATCGAAACATTATTTGATGTTGTCAAAAACCTTATGGAAGCTATGAAAATGTCTGCGGAACAGGCAATGACGACACTGAAAATATCGGATGCTGATAAAGTTGTCTTGGCTAAGAGGTTTTAAATGATAATATTGCTGTCATTATGAGATTTTCAAGGCAGCCGCTATGTTATATTAGGAACTTACAAAGCCGGCAAGATATTTCAAAGAGCCGGAAGGAGGCCGAAGTCGAGTGTATAAAGCAATGGAAGAAAGAATTGACAATTCATTTGAACACATTAAAAACCTCATGGAAGCTATGAAAATAACTGCAGAACAGGCAATGAAAGTCTTGAAAATATCGGATGCAGATCAAGCAATCTTGTCTAAGAGATTTTAGTTGCTTTGCATACAAGAAGAACCTATACTGGAAACATACCTTTTTGCAACGTCAATTTCTGTATGTGGTAATGCAGCAACCGTTTGGCAGGGTAATAAAGGGTTTTAGCGTCATTTGGATAATATGGAAAAGCGGTGTATGAAAAAGGCTGAAATCTTTGGTAATACGATACCGCATGGTAATACTTTGGTAACAAAAAGCAGAAGAACCAGAAAAATAGCTTTGTATTTCAGTGGATATAGAGACTGAAAAGATTAAAAATCATGGTATGGGTGGCTGAATGACGGAAATGTGAGATGAGTTTGAGTAACGGATAAAATCCCGGAAATGCTGATAAAATGGGCGTTTCCGGGATTGCTTTATGCCGTTTGGCTCTAAAATGGCTCTATTTATTTGATGAATACTGGATTGGGGGTGGGTATCATGATACCTGCTTTTTAATACAGAGGAATTTCGCCCTCATAGTTGTCGGCTCTTTCCAACAGAGGACCAGTTGCACCCATTGTAAAAGCTATATCACTGCTTCGGATAGACAATAATTTCATTCCAATCTTCAGATTAAGAAAATCTAATATCTGCTGATTAAGCTGAATTACACCATTCTCTGAAATATTTACCCAACAATATGAGCGCCCTTTGTATTTGGCAAATTCGCCCTCTGCGGTCTGATAATTCAATAAAGCCGGATTATCAGTAAGAATGTGCCCTAACTTTGACGGTTCTAACAATCCTTTTCTTGTCACACAAAAGCCGCCAGTGACCTTGCTTCCAGTAAAAAGATAGACTTTTCTCTCTGCTGTGGCGTTGTACTCTGTAAGAGCCTGTGTTGGGAGATGGATTGTCAAGTCATCTCGTATCAGCGATTTTCCGAAAATAAATTTACCGCCTTTATTCATCTGTGGCATATATCATCAACTCCTTTTCTTAAAAGTGGAAGTCCACTATACCACGAGAAAATTCAAATGTCATTAAGGCTCTCTAAAGTAGCTATAATTATTTGACAAATACTGGATTTCGGACGGGTATTATGATACTTGCGTTTTTACATGGCAAGTCCACATTCAAAGGCAAGAACCATATACTTTTCTGCGTTGGTAAGACCATAAGACGTTAAATCTCTGATTTCCCATGTTTCAGAACTAAGGTTGTCCGCTCCATATAAAAATTGAATAAAAGGAATGTGTCTGTATTTTGAAACCGCGAACATGGAAGCACATTCCATTTCTATGGCAAGACAGCCCTCCTGTTGGCGTTCCTTGATAGCGGAGAGTGTTTCCCTGTAAATAGCGTCCGAAGTCCATGTTTTGCCTTTTACATAGGGGTAGCCACAAGCTGTTAATACATTTTCTAATATTTGAATGGAATGTGTGTTTGCTTCGATTTCCGGTGAGGGTGTTATATAATGATAGCTTGTACCTTCATCACGGACAGCGGAAACAGGGATAATAATGTTGTCCTTTACCTTGTTATCGTCCAATACTCCGCAAGAACCGAACAAAACAAACTTTTTAGCTCCCATAGCAACGATTTCTTCAAAACAAGCAACGCAGGCAGGCGCACCTACCATAGAACGGTAAAAAGCAATCGCCGTATTCTTGTAATTGATTTGGTAGACAGGTAATGTGCCGCTTGCGGAATAGAGTTCTGCTATTTTTTCTACATTATCCAAAGAAGAAAACTTTTGAATGATGTTGTCGGAAAATGTGGAAACACAAATTTCCGGGAAATTTTCTATTCTTTTGGTTGTGTCGGACGGACTGAATAGGGTTGGTTCTGAAATTTCTGTTCTTTGAAATATTGTATACAATTTTTACACCTCATTTCTATTCATTTTCGGGATATATTTTAACAGATATTCCCCGAACACCTTTTTTCACAATCTTACTATCATCAAGAATACTTTGCTTAACAGCGTCCAAATCCTTTGATAGTGCTTCAATCGCCCGTTGGTGTTCTTCTTCTGACGAAAAGCGTTCCGTATCATTCAAAAGGTTCTCCTGCAATTCTCTTGCTTTCATGTATACGCCCAACTTATGATTGAGCAGGGAGTTCTGAAAGGATATTTTGATTGTAGCGGGATTGAAACTTCCGTCCTCGTATCTCTCTGCTTCAAAGTTCATATCTAATTGTTCGTCCATTTTCAAAATCAAAGACAATACATCTGACACTGTTTCTATATCAAAATCCATGAAAACATTGATACTGATACCCAAAGCATTTGCAATTTTCAGCAGTTGGTCGGGCTTGGGATTGCGGATGCCATATTCATATTTTTTTATAGTGGCTGAATTGATGCCGGAAAGCTGACCGAGCGTTTCCTGCGATATACCACGCAAATTCCGAAAGTGTTTAATCTTTTCCCCGGTAGTCATGCCAATACCTCCAATTTATGTGATTTTCGTTAGTGCTTAGTTCAATTCTATCACATCAGGACACATTTGTGTATAAAAAATTAAAATAAATACTTGACGTTCACAAAAGTGTACCGTATAATAAAAACATAAAGGTCACATATGTGCACCTAAGGTAAAAAAGGAAAGGACAGGACTATATGGAGAATGGAAAGAAAATGTATGTAACGGCAGATGAAGCGGCTGAAATACTTGGTGTATCAACGGGTTATGCCTACAAGATTATCCGGGGGCTGAATGAGGAACTGAAAGCAAAGGGCTATCGGACAATATGCGGTAAAGTCCCGACAAAATACTTTGAAGAAAAATTCTACGGTCTGACCGTAGCCATGTAGGAAAGGAGAGATTTTATGTCAGCGACAAGGGACGGAAAGATGTGGCGTTGCCAGTTCTATTATAAGAACTGGCAGGGCGTAAGCCACAAAAAGAACAAGAGGGGATTTAAGACAAAAGCGGAAGCGGAACAGTGGGAACGTGACTTTCTGCAACAGCAACAGAGGAATTTAGATATTAATTTTGAAAACTTCGTACAAATCTATTATGAGGATATGGAACACCGTCTGCGTGAAAATACCATGCGTACAAAGAAATTCATTATTGACTTGAAAATTATTCCGTATTTCAAGAAAAAGAATATGAATGAGATTAAGGCTTCTGACATTCGGGCGTGGCAAAATGCACTGATGAAAAAAGGATATTCGGAAACGTATCTGAAAACGGTCAATAATCAGTTGTCGGCTATCTTCAATTATGCGGTTCGGTACTATGATTTGAAAGACAATCCTTGCAGGAAAGCCGGGAGTATCGGAAAGAGCCACGCCGGGGAAAAAGAGTTTTGGACGAAGCAGGAGTTTAAGCAGTTTCTTGTGACTGTGGAGAACAAGCCGGAAACAAAAATGGCGTTTCTGCTCCTTTACTGGACGGGCATGAGGATTGGAGAATTACTTGCTCTTACCTACAATGACATTGACTTAGAGAAGCGCACCATTTCCGTAAACAAGTCTTATCAGCGGATAGAGGGCAGAGACATTATCACACCGCCCAAAACACCAAAGAGCAAGCGTATCATAACGATACCGCCGTTTTTGACAGAGGAATTAAAAGAGTATACTTCGCACTTATACGGAATTATGGCAGACGAAAGAATGTTCCGTTTTACAAAATCCTATATGGAGCATGAAATTATCAGAGGTATCAAGGCTTCGGGAGTGAAAAGAATACGCTTGCATGATATTCGCCATTCCCACGCTTCATTGCTTGTGGAAATGGGCTTTACGCCATTAGCGATTGCGGAACGGTTAGGGCATGAGAAAATAGAAACAACATTAAATACTTATTCACATTTATATCCCAACAAGCAGGGGGAACTTGCAGATAAATTGGAGATTGAGAACAGCAGGGAGGAAGAAGAATGAGCGGAGTGCATAAATACCCGACAATCAGTTTTCGTATTTCCCCCAGAGAGCGGGAAGAAATCGAAGCAAGGATTTTGGCAAGCGGACTTTCTAAGAAAGATTATTTTGTCCGTTCCTGCATTTATAATCGGGTGTGCGTGGTCGGTAAAAAAGAACTGGTTTATCAGTTGGTAGAAGAACTAAAGATAATGCAGACCAATATCCGGGAAGTGACGGAACAGTTTGAAAAGGCAGAAGTAGATTTAACGCCGGAGGGACTGGAAGATATGCGGAATGACTGTCTTGATATGTTGAAAGCTATCCTGTGGGTATTGGACGGAGCAAAATATCTGTGGCAGGGAAACACCAACGGAGAAGAAAAAAGCCCCGACAGCGGCAACTGTTAGGGCTGTAATAACTGGAAAACCTCTGTTATCAACATCACAATATCAGTATAGCAGAGGTTTCTTCCAGTGACAACGTTTTTTCAGAAATGGAGGGCTTTATGGAAGAAACAAAAACAGAATTACAGTTAATTAAATTGTCGGAGATACAGTCGCAGGAAGTTTCTTGGCTGTGGTTTCCGTTTATCCCCTATGGCAAGCTGACAATCGTACAGGGCGATCCGGGTGACGGAAAGACAACATTTGTGCTTAACATAGCGGCGAAGCTGTCTAAGGGAGAAAGTTTAGATGGAGGAATGAACTTTACAGAGCCTTTGAATGTCATCTATCAGAGTGCGGAGGACGGTCTTGCCGATACGGTCAAGCCCCGATTAGAACAGGCGGGGGCAGACTGTGAGAAAATCTCGGTCATTGATGAAAAGATAAAATCCCTTTCCATGATAGATGAACGGTTGGAGCAGGCTGTGATAAAGACGGGTGCAAAGCTGTTAATTTTAGACCCGATACAGGCTTATTTGGGCGGCGGCATGGATATGAACCGGGCAAACGAAGCAAGGGATATGACAAAGAAATTGGCGGCACTGGCAGAGAAATACAAATGTGCGATTGTCCTTGTCGGGCATATGAACAAAGCGGCAGGAAATAAGGCGGCATACAGGGGAATGGGTTCGATTGATTTCTTTGCAGTCGCTAGAAGTGTTCTCTTAGTCGGCAGGGTTGAGGAAGAAGAAAATATAAGGGCTGTGGTACAGATTAAAAATAATCTTGCGGAGTTCGGACACTCGAAAGCATTTGCGCTGTCGGAGGACGGTTTTAGGTGGCTAGGGGATTATGAGATTACGGCTGATGAAGTCTTAGGCGGCATTGCCCCAAAAGCAAATAAAATGGAACAGGCGAAGCGTCTGCTTCGGGAACTGGCAGAAACAAACAATGCCATGCAGAGCAATGAGATTTTCAATCTAGCGGACGAACAGGGCATTTCAAAGCGGACATTGGAAAATGCGAAGAAAGAGTTAGGTGTCCGGGCAAAGCGCATAAACAACACATGGTATTGGGAACTGGATAAAATCAGACAGTGACGGACAGGCAAGGTAACAGCGCAACAATGCAGGATATTAGAATTTTGCAGTCTTGGAATTGTGTTCTTGAAGATTGCAAGGTTGCAAAAATTATAGACATTGCATTGTTGCGGTGTTGGGAGAAAGCCGGAAAGCGGCAGTATCAAGGCGGCGAAAAGCCGCCCACCGTCCGCAGGACGGAAAGCCCCCGGCAGGGCGCAAAGGCACTTTTGATAGAGCGTAGCCTGTCGAAAGTGCTTTTGCGTTACTTTCGCAGAAAGTAACAAAGGCTATGCGCCGTATCCGGCGCTCATTACCCGATAGGGAGAAAGGAAAATTGATTGAAGCGGACTATCAGCGTTATGACAGGGAAAGGCTCTGTCAACCATAACAGCAGAAGATTCCATGCAAAGAACACTGACCCGGAGCGGAGTTGTCTGAATGTGGAATACTGCAACGAAAATATCAAAGACGTATACCACGAATTATTTGATGAAGCACTCGCCCGGTACAATGAGAAGCAGACCAGAAATGACCGCATAATTGATGATTACTATGAGAAAATCTGTTCCGGCAAACAGGAGAAGCCATTCCATGAGATTATTTTGCAGATAGGCAACAAGGACGATATGGGGGCAAAGACAGAGGACGGACAGCTTGCGGCAAAAATACTTGATGAATATATGCAGGACTTTCAGCGGCGCAATCCTACATTAAGGGTGTTTTCGGCACATCTCCACATGGACGAAGCCACGCCACATCTGCATATAGATTTTATACCTTATACGACTGGAAGCAAGAGAGGGCTTGAAACAAGGGTGTCGTTAAAAAAGGCACTGGCAGAACTTGGATTTAAAGGCGGCACAAGGAGCGAAACGGAACGTAACCAGTGGGTGGCGGCAGAGAAAGAACGGCTTGCGAAGATTATGCTAAAGCATGATATTAAGTGGGAGAAGAAAGGAACGCATGAGAAGCATTTATCTGTACTCGATTTTGAGAAGCAGGAGCGACAAAAAGAGGTTGCGGAACTGGAACAGACAATCTCCGGCAGTAAAGAGGAATTATCCGATATTCTTCATCAGCAGATAGCGGCAGAACAGGAAACGGAGCAGATACGGAAAGAGGGCGAAGCGATCCGGCAGGAAGTATCGGAACTTTCCGCTACAAATCTTCTTCTAAAAGAGCAGACTTTAACGCTGACAGAGGATAAAGAAGAGTTGTTATCCGAAAATGAGAAGTTGGAGAAACAGCAGAAAAAGTTACAGCAGGAAATCAACAAAATGGTGCAGTCAAAGGAAGTCATGGAGCGCAATATACATGCGTATGATGAAGATGTGAAATGGCAGTTGGCAGAGCCGGGAGCGTTGATGAGCGCAAAGAATTATCGGGATAAAAAGGTACTCCCGCTTGTAGAGAGACTGAAAGAAGTGGTAAAAAATCTGACTATCAAATGTGTACAGCTTACAGAGCAGGGTAGGAAGCTGACCGCCAAAGTGGACGGACAACAAAAGCAGATTAGCCGCTTGACAGATAAGGTTATGGAGCAGAATGATACCATAGACCGATTGCAGGAAAAAGCGTCTGATTTGGAGCGTTTGGAGCGTCATTTAGGCAGGGAACAGGTACAGTCGATAGTAGGGCGGTCAAAAGCATTAGAGCAGGCAGAAAGGGCAAATAAACGCCTGAAACGTGCCTTTGAAATAAGCCGATAGGAAAGGGGATTGATAGGATATGACGGATATGGAAAAGAAAGTAATGATACGTCTGTGTTCTAAAATCGTAGTAGATACAGACTTTTATGAAACGGACAAGGAAGTGCAAAACCTGATAGACTGGGTATGCCTGTCTGAACAGATAAAAGAAAACAATAATACAATCCGCAATCTGACCGGGGAGTATAAGAAGATAGAGCCTGATTGCCGGGAGGGAGTGCGGGCGCAGTTGGAGCGTATGAAAGAACTCTGTAAAGAGCGCAATAATCTGTATGAGAAACAGAACGATTTGAAAGGGCAGAAATACAAAATAGAAAAATCGTTGGAACGATAAAAAATATGGGGCGTGGCGGTTGCTATGCCCTATATTTTATAGTGGCAGGTACGGAGAGAAGGTGCTATAATCGAAAGCATGATTAAAGATATGGGAGATGAAACGGCATGGAAATAAATGTAGAGGATAATTTTAGTCTGTTATTTGAGAAAAATAATAATACGGCATACAAGGCATTGCAGACGTTACAGAAAGAATGTGAGGAATCTGACAAGGTATATTGTTATATGGATAAGTTAGCCGATATGATTGACAATGATAATTCTTACATTCGGACAAGAGGGCTTACGCTGATTGCCTACAATGCTAAATGGGATAAAGATAATAAAATTGATGAAATCATAGACGAATATTTGAAGCATATAGAAGATGTTAAGCCGATAACGGCAAGACAGTGTATAAAATTGCTACCTATGATAGCAAAAAATAAGCCGGAATTAAAAGAAGATATTGTATCGGCACTACAAAAAGAAGATATATCTATTTATGCAGACAGTATGCAACCATTGGTCTATAAGGATATTCAAAATTCTTTGGCAGAGATAGAGAAGCTATAAATTTATTGAGATTTTAAGGAGTATAGAGTAATGGATAACTGGTTTACAATAGATAAGATTGATGAAAATACATATATTATCAGCGAATACCGCCATTGGGAGGAAACGCATTGCTATCTGTTGAATGGAAATATCCGTAGTCTGCTTATTGATACAGGGCTTGGCATTTCCAATATCTATGAGGAAGTGCTGAAACTTACCGATAAGCCAATTACGGCAGTAGCCACGCATATTCACTGGGACCATATCGGCGGGCATAAGTATTTCCCAGATTTTTATGTTCACGCTGATGAACTGGATTGGCTGAATGGTAAATTCCCTTTATCAATCGAAACGATAAGAGAGATGGTCGTAGACCGTTGTGATTTGCCTGAAGGATTTTGTGTGAACGATTATGAGTTTTTTCAAGGTATGCCAACAAAAGTGCTGACAGACCATGACATCATTGATATTGGTGGCAGAGAAATTGAAGTGCTGCATACTCCCGGACACTCTCCGGGGCATTTGTGCTTTTGGGAAAAAAGCAGGGGATATTTATTTACTGGCGATTTGGTTTATAAAGATATTCTGTTTGCTTATTATCCGTCTACTGACCCGGAGGCATACCTCGATTCTTTGGAAAAAGTTGCGGCATTGCCTGTAAAGAAAGTATTTCCGGCGCACCATTCACTGGATATAGAACCGGAAATCTTAATCCGTATGCGTGAAGCCTTTAGAAATCTCAAGGCGGACGGAAAACTTCATCATGGCAGTGGAACATTTGATTATGGAGATTGGGGAGTATGGTTATAGGAAATAGGCTGTGACAAAGGAAATGCTCCTTTGGGTGATGATTGCTACATGGTGCTAGCACCATGTAAGTCAGAGTAGACAAGGGAAATGATAATATGGCAGTTTGCAGTTATAGGCGGATTGCCATATTTTTGTGGAAAAATGGGCGTTTATGTGGTAATATATAGGGGCAAAGATAAAAACACAACGCAAGACAATCTTGCAGAACTGGTAGGTAGTCCAGTCGCACCGATTTGGTGTAAGTAGCCCTCCCTCCTTAGGGTCGTCCGTTCTTTGTTCATTACAATTATTTTAAGGAGGAATTGTCATGGACAAAGTATCAGGAAAGTTGACAGTATTTTTTGAAGAGCCCTTTTGGGTGGGAGTGTTTGAACGTGTATCAGACGGAAAGCTATCTGTGTGTAAGGTTACGTTTGGCGCAGAACCAAAAGACTATGAGGTATATGACTTCGTTCTGAAAAATTACTATCAGTTAAGATTTAGTCCGGCTGTGGCAACTGATGTAAAAGAAACTGGTCGCAATCCTAAACGGGTACAACGTGAAGTACGGAAACAGGTACAGAGTACAGGGATAGGTACAAAATCGCAACAGGCTTTGAAATTACAGCAGGAGCAGTTGAAAACTGAACGTAAGATTGTGAGCCGGGAACAGCGGGAAGCGGAGAAACAGCGACAGTTTGAACTGAAACAGCAGAAAAGGAAAGAGAAGCATAGGGGTAGGTAATATTGCCTTTCTTCCTTAGGTACAATATTTACATGGTGCAAGCACTATATATAATATAAAAAGTGCATTCATGGAAAGAAAAGGATTAAGTATTGAAACAGCAAAATCATTGATATCTTTTATATATCTTTAATTGATATATTGTGTAATATTTTGAAAGTAGTTGTCAATTTGTAAAAATTTATTATAATATAATTATAAAAACAATTTACTTACAGATTATTGATTATAGGATGCTTATTTAACTTATAGTTAAGAAGAGAGAGGTACAATTAGATGAAAATTTTTGTGAGCTGGTCAGGAGATTTGAGTCGAAAAATTGCAGAAATATTAAAGAAATGGATTCCGTGTATTATACAGTCTGTTGAAGTCTTTTTCTCACCAGAAGATATCGAAAAAGGAGATAATTGGGATAGGACTATTTCAACACAACTATCAGAGTGCAAATATGGTATCATTTGCTTAACGGCGGAGAATACCAATGCTCCGTGGGTTAATTTTGAGGCAGGTGCTATTGCAAAAACACTTGATTCAAAAGTTGCGGCGTTAATGATTGATATAAAACCTTCTGACATAAGGGGACCATTATCAAGGTATCAGGCAACTAAATTTGAAAAAGATGATTTTTATCAACTTATTTGTTCTATCAATAAGACTCTTGAAGTGCCACTTGATGATAATATTTTAAAAAATGCTTTTGAGGCAATGTGGACAACAATGGAAACAGAAGTTAATAATGTAACAAAGCAATTTGCGCTAAGTAATCGGCAAAAGAAAGGTATTGGCTTAGAACAGCAAGAGAATGCTCCTATAGAGGAAATTTTACAATTACTAAGAAAGCAAAATAGTGTATTATCAAGTCCCGAAAATTTATTGCCTATAGAATACATGGAACATATTCAAAGTCGGATTTTTGAGCGAAAGCGTGAATTATATGTTGAAGATGATATGCTTGGCGAAGAGGTAATTGAGTATTTTAGAATGATGATATCGCGAATACAAATGTTTCCTTTGGTGATGAGTCCTGAATTGATTGAGGTATTGAATTTAGAAGAATTAATGAATATTTTTAAGAGATATGCAAGAGGAAAGAACAGAAAACGTGTTTATGTGCAACTTCGAGATTTGGAGAGGGAGTTACAACAATGTATATTTGAGCAAAAAAGAGGTATGAGAATAGTGATTAATAAGCCAGATATAAAAAATGAGAAAAAGTTGGAGGAATAATGGCAACATTTTGGCAACAGAAAATCAGCAAGCCATAATAAATGATGTAATTGGTGTAAAAATGGGCGTGTATTTGCATAAAACTTAAACAAATACAGTTAATAATAACAAAGAACACGCCGAGTTTGAATAAGCAAAAATGCTTAGCAAACCTAGTATTTATGCGGGTTTGCGGACTTTGG
>BLMD01000185.1 GCA_011959925.1 Lachnospiraceae bacterium | reverse complement strand
AGAAAGATATGGAACGGTATCAACTCCACCGAAACTCCACAATTATGTGTTATCCTTTTTATGGAGGTGTTTCTATTGTCAAAGACGATTTTAATTATAGAGGACGAGCAGGCTATCCAGAACATTATTAAGGCATTTTTGGAAGATGCAGGATATAAGACAATATTGGCAGAAGACGGCATGGACGGTATCGAAAAATTTCAGACATATCATCCAGATTTAGTGCTGCTTGACTTAATGCTGCCGAAGATGGACGGTTTTGCTGTCTGCGAGCAGATACGGAAAGAAAGCGACACGCCTATCATTATGTTGACCGCATTGGATGATGAGGACAGTCAGATGAAAGGCTTTGATTTGGTGGCAGATGACTATGTCACAAAGCCCTTTTCCATGCCGCTTGTTGTGCGGAGAATTGAAGCAGTCCTAAGAAGAACAGACAGAAAAAATGAAACATCTACGGTTATCCACTATAAAGATATTTGCCTAAATGCAGAAAGCTACGAGGTATCCGTTGGAGAAACAGGCATAATACTTACTACCCGTGAGTTTGAAATTCTAAAATTGTTTTTGGAAAATCAAGGGCGTGTATTTACACGGGATAATCTGCTGAACAGTATATGGGGATATGATTATTTTGGCGATGAAAAGATTGTAAATACCCATATCAAAAATATCCGCAGGAAATTAGGCGTGGATTACATAGAAACCATAAGAGGGGTGGGATATAAAATTGAGAAAGAAAATTAAAGAAAGTATCGGGGCAAAGACATTTTTGACTATGTTCCTATTGCTGACCGTATGTTGCATCCTTATTTATGGAATGGTCATGGTCTTTCTTCCGAAAAATTATCAAGTGGAGCTTCAAAACCAGTTTACGACGGATTTATATAAGCTGACCGAAAGTCTTGAAAAAAGTGGATGGGAAGATATATCGCAGGATATCCTCGCATTTTCTATACGGAACAATGCGTTTGTGCGGATTGAGGACGAAGCGGGAAATGAAATGCTTGCCGTTAATATTAGCAACGACGAAAAAAAGAATCATGCTGCCAAGACATTGAGCAGTTCTGGCAGTTTCACATATAAAGGAAAAAACTACCGCCTGCTTGCAACGGCGAGCCTTATTGCGGTAGCACAATCCTATGATATTCTGGTAAAGCTTATCCCGTTTATCGCAGGAATGATATTGATGATTTCCGTTATTGCCGCATATGTCTGCTCCCGTTATTTTTCAAAGCCGTTGATTGATATATGCGGCGTGGCAAAACGGATGACACGGCTTGACATGACTTGGAAATGTGATGAATCCAGAAGTGATGAAATCGGGCAGCTTGCGGGAAGTCTGAATGAAATGTCCGCACAGCTCTCCGAGGCTCTTGAAAGTCTGCAAAGTGCCAACGAACAGTTACAATCGGATATTGAAAAGCAACGCAGGCAGGAAAGACAACGGATAGATTTTTTTACTTCCGTTTCCCATGAATTGAAAACGCCGATTACTATTATCAAAGGTGAATTAGAGGGCATGATATATAAGGTTGGCGAGTATAAAGACAGGGACGCTTATCTGAAACACGCCTTAAAGACTGCCACAGATATGGAAATACTCGTAAAGGATATTCTTTCTGCGGCGAGAATGGGCGGTTCAGATTTTCAGCTTTTGCGTGAAAAAGTGGATATGACCAGTCTGGTAGAGAGGTGTTGCAGAAAGGTCAAGGGCATTGCCGAAGATAAGAAAATAAAGATGCTCTCCCACCTACAGCAAAATGTTTTTTATCATGGTGACGAGCGGCTTTTACAGCAGGCTGTTTCTAATATTATAAATAATGCGGTCATCTATTCTCCAGAGCAGGCAGAGGTAGAGGTAGAATTATCGGATGCCATGCTGACCGTCCATAATACGGGCGTCCACATTAAGGATGAAGATTTGGAACAGCTATTTATTCCCTTTTTTCGTGTAGATAAATCACGCAACCGCAATACGGGAGGGAGCGGCTTAGGTCTGTATATTGTCAAGACGATTTTCGACCACCACCGCATTTCATACAAACTGGAAAACACAGAAAACGGCGTGAAGTTTACAGTTGGTTTTTTAAACAAATCAACATAATTGTAAGGCAGATTGGCAATGATGCCGTCTGCCTTTTTCTTTGCACTAAAACGGCAACTCCACCTAAAATACTTCTCAACTCCACCCAGACTCCACCTTTTTTTCGTATTCTTATGATGCTTCAGATAAGAAAAGGGGCGGCAAAGGAGATGAAAAGGCAGGTAGTATAAAAAAGAATTAGTCTTACTGAAAAACGAGATGAATAAAAGTCCTGCGGGCGTACTTATATGAGACAGGACAAAAAGGAGGAAACATGCATTTACTGAAACGAGCTTGCCTATACTTAGTGCGAAAGAAAGGAAAAACGGCTACACTTCTCGCATTTTTACTGGTTATGGCAACGCTGGTGCTGACTTGCTTTTCTATCCAGTCGGCAACAATAACTGCAAACACAAATATCAAAAAAGCCTTGTTGGGATACTTTACCATTAATGCAAAGCACTTGGATACGGGTATTACAGAGAGTGTGCGAAATCAGATACTTTCCATAGACGGACTGAGCGGAAATTATATCCTGCGTTCTTATTCCTATGCCAATTATTATGATACAGACGGAAAACGTTTGGAAATCAGCACGGAAGGAGCAGCTTGGACATCCGCAGAGTATGAAAACGCAGGAAAGATTGTCGCAAGCTCCAACTCAGAAAATGACAGTTATTTTACCGAGGGCGGTTTTATGCTGACGGAGGGAAAAGCCATTACATCTGAAAATGGAAATGCAGTATTGATACATGAAAAGTTTGCCGAAAGAAATGGGCTTACCATAGGCGACACCATACAGCTTTCTGATGTAACAGATAAAAACCGTGTCACAGATGTAACGGTTGCAGGAATCTTCACAAGCACAAAAGAGCAGGATGCCATCGGGACTGCACCATCCTGCGATTTATATGACAATATTGTCTTTACCGACCTTGCCACCGCTTCTTATCTGCTTTATGGAACAGAGGACGAAACCAATATACAGTTTGGGGATTTTCATGTAAATGACCCAGAGGAACTTGACCGCATTATGGAGCAGGTGCAGGAAATCAATGGTGTGGATTGGAATAGCTGTACGCTGACCTGCTATGATAAAGACTATCAAAATGCAAAGAAATCTCTGGAGGGATTGCAAAATATTGTCTTTATTGCTATCACAGTTGTGTCTGCTATCTGTTTTTTAGTGCTTGCCCTGTTTATGACCTTGCGATTGCGTAGCCGTATCCACGAAACAGGCATTTACCTTGCAATGGGAATTTCAAAGGGGGCGGTACTGTTACAGTATTTGCTTGAGGTATTTATCGTAGCTGCCATCGCCTTGCTTCTCTCTTACGGTGCAAGTGCAGCCATTTCTAACCAGATTGGAAGCAGGCTGCTTTCGCAGGTTACAGCGGAAACCTATGAAACGGTGGATTTGACGCAGAACGCAGAAACAGCCAAACAGCCTACGGAAGATTTAGGTCTTTCAGAGATTATAGTGGAGATTTCCGCAACGGATTATGTGATTGTATGGGCATTTGGATTGATGATTTGTCTGGTATCTACCGCACTTGCCGCATATCCGATTATGAAAATGAAACCCAAAAACATTTTGTCACAAATGAGTTAGGAGGCACGAAATGAATTTAGGGACAAGAGCTATTTTATATACAGCCCGAAAATGGAAAAAGACACTGCTTCTATTCTGCCTGCTTTTATCCATTACAACACTGGTGCTGTCGGGGCTTGCCATTTCAGATGCACAGGAGGAACAGGCAGAGGAATTAAGGGGAACTACTGGTACAAGTTTTACCGTTGGCCGCAATACTGCGACAGGTGGCTGGGGCAATGGTGGGAACGGTTCGTATAGTACGCAGGAATATCTTACTTCCGATATGATGGAAAAGATTGTTGCTGTAGATGGAATTGAAGGATACAATGCTTCTATCCGAACGATATTGTGCCTGTCTGATGTAAATGGACAATGGTTAGAGCAATTAGAGCCTACAGGTCATTCGATGGTGGATTGTCAATTTTATTCTTATAGTTGTATCAACTCAGAATATCATTCACTGTTTTTGTCGGGTTCTTTGGAAATGTGCGATGGAGAAATGCTTGACCTCTCTTTTGATAATGGAATTATTATCAGCAAGGAGATTGCAGATAAACATGGACTTCATGTTGGCGACACTATTCAAGCAGTCAATGACCCATTTTCAAATGACAAGACAAAAGAGTTAAAGATTGTAGGGTTGTTTGAAGTTGTAGCTGATAAGACAGATGAACGGAACAATTACAATGAAGCATCTTATTACGATTATGCGAATAATGCCTTTGTCAGTGAAACAACGATGAAAGCCTTGTTAGAAAATTATGAGGATGTTGGATATGCTTCAGCAGATTTCTTTGTGAATGACCCAGAGCAGCTTGAAGGGATTATTCAGCAAGTACAAAAAATAACCTCTATCAACTGGGACAATTTTATAATCACAGCAAATGATGAGGTGTATGAGCGTGTTTCTAGCTCTATCTCTGATACAGGTACATTGGTTACCACACTAATAGTTTTAATAACGGTTGTGAGTATGGTGTTGATTATTCTGATTTTGTCAATGTCCATACGCAGTAGAATAAAGGAAATGGGCATCTTGCTTGCGGTTGGCATTGCAAAACCTTCTGTTATATTGCAGTACACAATCGAAACTTTATTGATTGCGGTTATTGCATTTCCATTTGCCTATCTGTCGAGCAAGCAGGTTGCAGGAATGTTTGGCACTCTGTTTGAAAAGACAGCAGAGAATGTAATCGTTACACCACAGCATTTTGTCCTGGTAGTAATTTTAGGAGCTATCCTGTTGATTATTGCGGTATTGATATCCTGCATCCCTGCTATGCGACTGAAACCGAAAGAAATCCTGTCACAGATGGAGTGATTTTTAATATCGTACAACAGCAAGAACAAAAAGAAATGAGGTAGTCAATATGAATATTATGGAGCTTAAAAATGTTGGATATGCCTATGAAAATAAAAGAAAGGTATTAAAGGCTATAAACCTGTCACTCGAAGAGGGCAAAATGTATGCTATTCTTGGCTCGTCTGGATGCGGAAAGACAACGCTCCTTTCCCTTATGGGCGGCTTAGACAGCCCATCTAACGGACAGATTTTCTATGACGGAAAGGATATTGAAAAAGCAGGGCTTTCCGCCCACCGCAAAAACAATGTGGCGTTCATTTTCCAAAGCTATAATCTGATTGATTATCTAACGCCGAAAGAAAATGTGGCGTTGACTTCTAAACTGCCGCCGCAGCCGATTTTGGAGCGTGTCGGACTAACCGAAGAAGAAAGCAGACGAAATGTTCGGAAGCTCTCTGGCGGACAACAGCAGCGTGTAGCGATTGCCCGTGCATTAGCGTCAGACGCAAAGGTTATCCTTGCGGACGAGCCGACAGGAAATCTCGATGAGGATACCGCAGCCGAAATAGCGAATATCTTAAAAGAATGTGCCCATCAGATGAACAAATGTGTTGTTATCGTTACCCATTCAAATGAATTGGCAAAGCAGGCGGATGAAGTTTTACAGCTTAACCGTGGGGAAATGAAAATGCTAGACAGGCTAAATCATTCTGGGAGGAAATGAAAATGACCGTTGCTTATGAAAACCAGTTTGATTTGAAACATTATACGAAAGCAGATAGCAATGATATTGAACTTGCGTTGATTGGTATAGAAATAATGGAAGAAATACAACAAATGGCAAGGCGGCAGAATGTGCATTTTTCACTGGATGCAGATGATGGTTTTGGCTGCATAGTAAAAGGAAATAACTTCTGTTTAGAGCTTGGCTTGAAATCTTTAGCAGTGGTCTATTTGGAGGATTGAGCGGGAAAATATCATTGAGCAGACCATGAACGGACGCAGGGAAAAAGCAAGGCAGGGCGGATGGAATGGCGGTGTTGCAAAATACCTTAATCTGCAAGGAATAAAGAAGGTACCCCGCCAGAATGCCATACGGATGATTATATCTTAGAGGACGGGTAGCATGAGTGGATTATCAGTGAGGAACTCTGGCAGAAAGTCCATGCAAAGCGTTTAGCAACAGGAATCAAGCAGCCGCCAAGAATTGGTAAAGAAAGGTCGCATCTTCTGACGGGCGTTTTGAAATGTCCCCTTTGCAGCAGTTCAATGTATACGAATAAACACGCATGGACAAATAAAGACGGCACATATAAGGAAGTCTACTATTATATATGCGGAAGAAATAAGCAGGAGCTGGGGCGTCATTGTGACTACAAGGCATCTTTAAGGAAAATTGACATTGAGCCGCTTGTAGTAGAAGCGGTAAAAGAGCTTGTAAGCGATGCCTATTTTGCAAAAGAGATTGAAAAACGAATCGGAGTACAGACAGATACAAGCGTCGTAGACAAAGAACTTGCCAATTATGAAAACAAACTGAAAGAGGTGGATTTGAATAAGGCACGTCTGGAAAATGAGATTGACAATCTTCCTGTCTATGTACGATTCCGTGAAAGAAAAATCCATGATATGACATTAAGACTTGATGCTTTGTATGATACGATGGTGGAGCTGGAGGAACGCATTGAAGATGCGAAGCTGCGAAAAAGTTCTATTGAGATGGAAGCCATCACGCTTGATAATGTTTACAAAATCATGCAGAATTTTGGAAAGCTGTATGCTATAATGAGTGATGAGGAAAAGAAAAGCCTTATCACTTACCTTATTAAAGAAATTCAGATATATCCGAGTGGAGAATCGAAAATGCCGTTGAAGTCGATAGAGTTTAACTTTCCGATTTATATTGATGGCAAGGAGGTACGGAAAGTTTTGTGGGAAAGGGGTAATACCGTTGAGACGTGCGTCCTTTTGGGTAGGAAATAGTAACACTGCTGAAACAGTCTATGCGTATGTGGATTATGAGCCAAAAGATAATGAATATCTGAAGGATGTCAAAGGTTGTGCAATCTATACGGAAATCAAAGAATGGATAAAGTCGGGTATGGGTTAAAGGTATCGTCATTGTGTGTGGCGCAGATAAAAGACAAATGTGGTCTTGAAAAACGTCTGAATTACAATATGGGCGAAAATAAAAGCCGTGTGCCGAAATGTCCTCCGGAGAAAGAAAAAGCAATTATGGCGGCATTTGAGCATTTTAATATGATATGAGATAGCAGGTATGGTGATATAAGTAAGGAGGAAACCCCCTTCAGGGATACCTTTATGCCATTCGGCAATAAGGAGGAAATACCGCGAGGGTATACCTCTATGCTCGAAAACACGGGCAGGAAAGGAGAAACAAGGAATGACCGAAACACAGAAAAACCTGAGACTCCGTCATCGCAGTATGACGCATAGAGGTTCCAACCCTGTTCCTGCACATACCGGCTGAGCATAACTCCCATCTCGGTCTTTTCAGAAAACCGTCTGATGAGATGGTAAGTTACTCCGTCCATCTCTACATCAAGGCTCAGGTTCAAAAATGCGCTTCGGCACCCTTCGCACTGAAAGCCGGGAAATTCCCCGGCAACAGCGATTTCCACAGGATGATTTTCGATTTTCTTCAAGCGATACCTCCCATTCCATTCTCCACAGGATGTCCACGGTATTGCCCAATGCACAATAACGAGCCTCGCTGTTTTGAGCCTTTGTGGGAACAAATGTACTGCTTGCCAAGTAGGTGACACGCACTAAAGTATGGAAAAGCACCAAGTGTCAGCGCAACTCATGCACATGCTATAATCGGAAAGGAACCAGACCGACAAGACATTGTTTGCCGCTGCCAATCTTGTTATGCCGGCATCACATTCCGTTTTAAGCTGGTATAAGCCAGCAAGATATAGATTGCGTAAATCAGGAAGAAAATCTCCAGCGAGATCGTCACAATGGACAAAGGACTGTTCATTCCCACCATCACCCCCGGCTCAGGCGCACTGGCCAGATGAAGGATCAAGGGCACACCGATCAGCACCGGAGGAACGGCAGGCAGGACGTAGTAAATGGCGAACTGGTTTCGCAGAGTCCTTGCCATCTCTCGCGGGTCCATGCCCAGCTTTTGCAGGAGTTGGAACTGCCGCCTGTACCGTTCTGTCTCGCTGAGCTGCTGGATGGTGAGGATGGCGGCGGCGGCCATGGTGAGGGCCAGGGCCAGGTAGAACAGGGGGAACGCGATGTCAGCGGTCCAGGCCGCCGCGTCTGACTTCTCCAGCGCCTTGGCACGGATGGTGTCATAGCTCCGCGTATGATCCTGTTCCCCCAGTTTGGAGTGGATTTCGTATAGGCCGTCGAACTGCTCTAGGGTCACCGACTGGGCCGTCTTCGCCGCATAGGCATAGTGATGCACCGGAAGGTCCTCCGCAATATCGTCCGGCACGACAAGAGTGAATTGTGTCCCATTGCTTGCGTTGTAGTCCTGCATCAGATGTTCTGTATACACCCTGCCGAGGGTCAGTTGGGCGCTCCCAACGGATAGGGGCTGGGGATAGTTTGCCAGATGCTCTTTTAAATAGGACCAGCAGTGGATCAGATATTCCCCCGGCTCCAGCTCCACCGGCGAATATCCTGCGATGGCCCGCAGCGCCGCATAGTCGCTGTACCGCAGAACCGGATCCCGCTCATAGTAACGAAAATAGTCCTTCTCATTTTCTTCCACATAGTCCAGAACCCGGCTGTCTCCAGTCTGGTAAACGCTGTAGTTTAGCGACTGTTCCACTGGGATATTCGCCCGGATGTAGCTGAAATAGTCCTGGCTGAGGGGTGTGCCGTCCTCACTGCCGAGATACAGATCAAAGCAGCCGCTCTCTGCCGCCCGGCTCTCGAAAAGTCCACGGAACATCATCCCTGCTCCCTCGGAGATGAGAGTGGCGGTGAAAATCAGGGAAATGATGGCCATGAGCATCCCCATAGTGGCCAGCTTGGCGGTGAGTGTGCGGAACACAAGCAGGTTTTGCCCCTGGTATTTCCGGCTGGGCCGTTTTTCAAAAAAGGCAGGAACACCGGAGGCAAAGCTAAGAAAGAAACCGAACAGGAACGCAGTCACGCACACCGCCCCAATGATGCCAAAGAGGGACCCTCCCGCCATCAGCAGACAGGTTCCGGCCACACCCAGCACAATGGAGGCGAAAAAAATCCAACGGCGCATTTTACCCGTCTGGACGACCATGCCCTCGTTAACCTGATCAACATAGATCAGGTCGCGAATCTTCGCCCTGCGGATATATTTGCGGCTCCGGCGCAGGGCAAAGAGGTAGATCAAGGCAAAATAGGCCACCGTCAGCCCCAGCGCGGGGAGGGAGAATCCGAAAGTAAACTGGTAAGGCAGACCGAACAGGGCGAATAAAATGGCCCGCAGCATCTGATAGAGCAGACTGCCCAGGGCTGCCCCCAGCACTAGGGCACAGCCGCCAACGACTAAGTTTTCCAAGAAGAACAGACGGGCCACCTGCTTGTTGGTCAGGCCGATGAGCAGATAAGTCCCCAGCTCCCGGCCACGGCGGGAGAGCATAAAACCCGTGACATAGCTCACCAGCCAGCCAAAGACGCATACCACCACAATGCTTGCCAGGACGAGGATCAGGCGCAGACTGGAGAGACTTTTGGAGAGGGTTTGAACCTCCTGAGAGAACACCAGGCCGTTGAAGGCGTACAGCAAGGCAACCGCCATGACTATGGTGACAAAGTAGACCAGATAATCCCTGGCCTGCCTCTGGGCGTTTCGGAGGGACAGCTTAGATAATGTCACTGACATCACCCCCTAACGCAGCAAGAACATCCAGAATTTCATGATAGAATACAGGCCGTCCTCGATCCCCCCGGAGTAGCTCGTTGAACACCCGTCCGTCCTTCAGGAACAGCACCCGTTTGGCATAGCTGGCGCTGTAGGCATCGTGAGTGACCATGAGGATGGTGGCCCCCATATCCCGGTTCATGGTAGTCATGATCTCCAGCAGGTTCTTGGAGGCTTTGGAATCTAACGCCCCAGTCGGTTCATCTGCCAACAGCAAAGACTGTCCCGCCACCATAGCCCGGGCGACAGCGGTGCGCTGTTTCTGTCCCCCGGACACTTGATAAGGAAACTTGGGCAGGATGTCGGTGATGCCCAGCTTCTGGGCGATATCCCGGACCCGGCTCTGGACCGTTCCAGGGTTCTGGTGATTCAGGGAGAGAGCCAGGCCGATGTTTTCCTCGATGGTGAGGGTGTCCAGCAGGTTAAAGTCCTGGAAGACAAAACCCAGCCGCTCCCGACGGAACTTGGCCAGTTCGGTTTCGGACAAGTCGGCTACACTCACCCCGTCCAGGAGAATCTTCCCAGCGCTGATGGTATCGATGGTGGAGATGCAGTTGAGCAGAGTGGTTTTTCCGCTTCCTGATGCACCCATAATGGCCAAGAACTCCCCGGCCTCCACATCGAAGCTTACTCGATCCAAGGCTTGCGTGACATTGTTTTTGCTTCCGTAATATTTTTCAATGTGTTGTATTTGCAGCATATCGTTTGCCTCCTTTGCTTATGGCTCTATAGTACACCAAAAGCGAAGGCCGTTGTATCGAAGTCATATTGATTTACCTTACAATTTTGTAAGGTTTTCCTTTGCGGGAAAAGTCAGCGTTACTGTAGTTCCAGCCCCCTCCTGTGAATCCATGCGCAGTTCCAATTCCAGGAAAACCGCCAGCTTCCTGCACAGATACAGACCTATGCCGGTAGAGCCGCCTCGAATCCGTCCGTTGCTGCCGGTAAAGCCACGCTCAAACACACGGGGAAGTTCATGCGCCGGGATACCGATGCCGTTGTCGTGAACAATCAGCTGGGTCTGTCTCCCAAGAGGCTTGGCTGAAAGGGTAATGACCGGTTCCGGTTCCCGATAGCGGGCAGCGTTTTGGAGCAGTTGGCCCAGAATAAAGACCGCCCATTTTTCGTCGGTATAGACGGCACAGTTCATATGTTTCATCTCTACCCGAATACCGTTTTGGATCAATAGGGAACGGTGGTTCTCAATCGCCTGAGCTGCGATTTTTTCAAGCTCTATCTGCCGGATCAGGCAGTCTTGCTCCGGGTTCTCCGCACGGGCGTAGAACAATGCCCGCTCTACATGAGCCTCGATCTGACTGAGTTCCGCTGTGAGCTTCCGGCGAGTGTCCCCGTCCAACTCCCGACAAATGAGGCGGGCGGCGGTGAGAGGGGCTTTGATCTCATGCACCCAGCGTTCCACATACTCCCGGTATTCCCTTTGGGATGCCTGAGCGTCAGATACCGCACCAGTCATATCGCGGCCAGCCAGGCGGGTCAGGTCAAAGAGCCGCCGTTCAAAAAGCCCTTTTGGCTGCGGAACGCACTCCGTAAACAGGTATTTACGGTCCAGACCATCCAGAATAGATTTCAATTCCAGCAGGCGGGCGCGCTGCTGAAAGAAATCAAACATATTTACCGTCAGGAAAACCAGCAGAAACACAATCAGCAAAATCACCAGAACTCCTGGCTGTGTTCCCGTGGCGAAAAGGAACAGCGTTGCCAGTCCGGCGCAAATCACTTGGAGTGCGATACGCTTCAGTCGGTCCGACAAAAATTCCCGCAGGGTCATAGTTGATACCCCATTCCTCGCCGGGTCTTGATGGCGTCCGGCAGACCGATCTCCGCCAGCTTTCCCCGCAGCCGGGTCATATTCACGCTGAGGGTGTTGTCATCAATGTAAATCTGGTTGTCCCACAGGGCGTCAATCAGATCGGCCCGAGAAACAATCTGTCCGGTATGAACCATCAGGCAAGCCAAAATTTGCAGTTCATTCCGGCTGAGTTCTATGGCTTTTCCACCGGACGACACAACCCCTTTTGTCAGGCTCAATCGCAGTTCACCGGCCTCCAGTAAATCAGCCTGTTCCGGTCCGCCGCCGCTCCGGCGCAGAACCGCCTTGATCCGGGCCAGCAGAACGGGAACACTGTATGGCTTGGTGATGTAGTCGTCCCCGCCCAGGCTCAGCGCCCGTACCTCATCCGCACCAGCATCCCGGCTGGTAACAAAAATTACTGGCGCAGGAACGGCCTTCCGCAATGCGGCGCACAAAGAGAAACCATCTTTACCCGGAAGTCCAATATCCAAAAGGATAAGGCTTGGGTGTTCCTGCGCTGCTTGCGCGGGTATATCTGTAAACCTCTTAATTACCAGAGTTGTATACCCCTCGTTTTCCAGGAGCAGCGTCAACTCTTCCCGAATGGCTGGGTCATCCTCGATTATCATAATTTTGGGCATACCATTCCTCCTGCTATTTTACTTACATTTTAGCACAGGAAAGGCAGATGATCAATTATGGACAGGAACAAAGCCATTCGCATTTTTGAAAACCTCCTATCTTGGAAAATGGCCAAATATACAGGGAACAGCACCTCCCACTCCCACTGTGACTGACGCTTCAAATTCTCGGTCACGCTCTCATTCTCCGCCATCTGGTGAACGAGACACCAATAGCGATTCTGTGCCTGCTCGTTGAGGTCAGTAAAATAGGTGTGCAGCTTGCCCGCAAGAAGCAAGTGATTGAGCAAAAGGAAAACCAGAGGTCAATCCTCTGACTGTTCTTTTGCCTTACATATTCCCTGCGCTGTCCCCACTATGATAGTCAGTTCCGCATCATCAAAAAAGCATCCAATTGACTGCATAAGATTATACTTGTTATAGTTCTTTTTGATGGATATAATATTATGGTACGTTGGGTAGTCAGATATGTTTGAATATATGGCAGCCCAGGAAAGCGAAAAAACAGAACGTATCACTTCGGTGGGTACGGCGGATATCTAAAAAAATCAGATTGAGGGCGCAATAAACATCTATCGGATATGGCTCATTCTGAAAGATGCGCAAAAGCCTGTTGATATTCGAAAAAAAGTAGGAACTTGACCACTTTTTGACTTTTAAGCTTTATACTATTTTAGATTAGGAGGTTTTTGCTATGGCATATAAGATACTCATTGTTGATGATGAAAAAATGCTGACTGAATTATTATCAAGCCACTTGCAGGATTGTGGATATGAGACTTTTGTAGCGGAAGATGCGGAGCAGGCAATATCAATGCTGAATATATATCCAGATTTAATTTTGCTTGACATCAACATGCCCGAAATGGACGGATTGGAGCTATGCAAGATTATCCGTAATAATGTCACCTGCCCTATTTTGTTTTTGACAGCTCGGATTACAGAACAGGACAAGGTAAACGGTTTGCAGGTCGGCGGTGATGACTACATAACCAAGCCTTTTAGTTTACAAGAATTGACCGCAAGGGTGGCGGCTCACCTGCGGAGGGATGAGCGAAGCAAGTGTACTCCTAAAATCGTATCTTCACAAGGCTTAATTGTAAATCTTGCTGAACGCAAAATTTTTTATGGAGAAACGGAGCTGAACTTATCAAATCGTGAATTTGATATTGCCGAGTTTCTGATGAGTAACGCTAACCAGATATTTGATAAAGAACGGATATACGAAGCCGTGTGGGGCTTTAATGCTGAGGGCGACAGCAATGTTATTAAAGAGCATATCCGAAAAATCAGAAATAAACTGACGGAAGCTACGGGCAAGGAATATATAGAAACCGTTTGGGGGATGGGATATAGATGGAAAAAATGAAGAAAGTAAAATCTATTAAAAGTGCATTTATCTGGACGGTTGCCATTACAATGATAATAGTTTTTACATCCTCTGCTTTGACAATTTATATCTGTTATCGTATGCAGAAGAATATCCTTCCCGACTCACAGGAAATTTGGCTGCATACACAGACTATTATGGCAGACGGGACAGTATCTGAGGCAAAGCAAAGATTGATACTTGATGAACCTTCTAAAGTGTCTATACTTACCCCCGCTAAATCGGAAGAAGAAAAGTTAGAGGATACAGAATTTACAATAGAGAGAATAGAATCCGGCTTCTCCACACTTCGCCCGAAACAACAGTTACTATATAGAGCAATAAGCATTTCTATGGTAGGGCTTCCTTTTATCTATTCAGTCATAGGAATCATGTTATGTGCATGGTGGTTTTATCGGAAAAAACTATCGCCGCCAATTCAGGTACTTGCAGATGCAACAAAGCATATAAAGGGGCAAGACCTTGATTTTACGGTTGCTTATAACAGTAACGATGAATTAGGCAGGCTCTGCACAGCTTTTGAAGAAATGCGGCAAGCTTTGTATGATAACAACCGACAGCTATGGAATATGATTGAGCAGCGGAGAATTTTACAGGCATCAGTGGCACATGACCTCAGAAATCCGATTGCGATTATAGAGGGCTATGTCGAATATATGCAGCAATGCTTTACAAATGGAAGTCTGAATGATGAGAAATTGCAGCATACACTATCCAACCTTGCGATCACCTCAAAACGACTTGAGCGTTATACAGACTATATTCGTGATTTGAATACCATTGAAGAAACCGAAACAAAGTATTCTGTCGTTCAGTTACCAGTTTTTTTGAAAAATGCTACAGAAAGCCTTTCGCTTATTGCAGAACAGCATAGCCTGGAGATTGAATATCATTCTACAGTATCCGAATGTCAAGTAAAATTAGATGAGCAAATATTTTACCGTATTGTTGAGAATATCTTTTCCAATGCCATTCGGTATGCTAATAGCAAAGTGAGCTTCCTATACACATTTATTGATGATGTACTTACTATAACCATTACAGACGACGGCAAAGGATTTTCAAAGGCAATGCTCCGCAAAAAGAATACCTTTCTCTATTCTGAGGATAAAACGGATGAACATATGGGATTGGGATTGGCTACAAGCCGTGTCCTTAGCCAGAAACACGGCGGATGTTTAGAACTTTCAAATGTTGCTCCGAGTGGAGCTTCTGTAACAATTAAACTTGCAGTCAACAAAGTGGGGTGATATTTTTATTGACGTAAAAAGTGATTGGCAAAGAGGCAAATCAAGGTTTATTTTGGAGGAGTTGAAATGGATAAAAAAAGAACGATGAATTGGATAATAGCAATATAGTTGCCGTTGGATATTTAACAATAAGTAATGTGTTTGATGCATGGACTTATTCTTGGCTTATATGGGTAATTTATGCGATTTATAGATTTGTTGCAAAATAAGAAAATTTGAAAGTGAGTTGAAGTAATGTTTTATAATACAAAAAACAATAATATAAAAATAGAATAAAGTAATATGGATTATGTAAGTTTCGGTGTAGCAAATAAAAATTTAATTATAATACCAGGACTGAGCGTGTTTGAGAAATAAAAATTGTACAAAACATATATTTTGATTTTGGGTTTTATGTTATAATGAAAGAAAAAAGGGGATTACTATGATGAAGCGATACGAATTAACCGATGATGAATGGAACTGCATCCAGGACCTTCTCCACCCCTGAAACGAAGGGGAAACAGGGAAGGCCAGCAAAAGACAGCCAGACGATCCTAAATGGGATCGTCTGGATCGCCCGCAGCGGGGCACCCTGGCGTGACCTCCCGGCACGTTATGGCCCTTGGGAAACCGTTTACAGCCGTTTCCGCAAATGGATTGATGATGGAGTACTAGATACAGCCGAAAAATCTTATAGCGAAAAGCATTTAAAGAAATATAGAAAATATTATAATATTCTATGGAGAGTTAGCAAACCAAAAGATTATAAAAGATTTATTATTCAAGCTAATTCGTGTTTAACACATAATGCATATGATGATTTAGATAAAATTAAATGTCATACTTTAATAATTGGAAGGAAACAAGATAGTGTTGTAGGAGTAAATTCTTCAAAAGAAATAGCAGATAGAATTAGTAATAGTGAATTATATTTATATGAAGATTATGGACGCGCAGTTTATGAAGAAGCAAAAGACTTTAATGAAAGAGTTTTAAAGTATTTAAAGAGATAAATCGGAATATAGAGGAAAGCCATGAGTGTAAGTGAACGAGAAAATATTCATACCCTCTTTTTAGGGAAAAATTATCTTGAGCTTAGTTGGCGGGTTTGAAGAAGATGTTAAAAGTAAAGTAACTATTCCAATTTGTAGGGAAATTCAGTATTAGACGAATCGAAATATTTTGGAGGATTGAAAAACAGAATGAAAAAATATCAATGTCCTTGTTGCGGATATTATACCTATAATGTTCCAGCGAACGAAGATTGTGGGTATATTTGCCCCGTCTGTTTTTGGGAGAATGACCCGTTCATTACTTCTGATAGCTCATCACAGAGCCAGACGCATAAGACGCAGAGACGAAAGACTTGTGAAAAATCACAGTTATGGGGAGGTTATGGCGAGCGACAAATGGGAAGTTGTATTGGGTAAAATAAAATTATTTGGCCAATAGATAATAATGGGTAAAAATATTTAATATTTAAGATAATTATGATTCAAAAAATAGAAAATTTATTGCTGTCGCGTTTAGTTTCTTTCAAGTATTTGTTTTGTTTGAATACAGAACGGACAGGAAGAATAAATAACATACGTGCTTGTGCAAGGGGGATTGTAGAAGGGGAAGTTATTTTTGCATAAATCCAATGCAGCGTTTCACATTTCAACGGAGCGTTTCTTGAATATGGTGTTTCTTGTGATATTATGAAATCGGAAAGAAGGTGAAAATATTGAACGTTCAAAAAACAGGCAGTCTGATTGCCGCTATCAGGAAAGAACAAAATCGCACGCAGCAGGATTTAGCGAATGAATTGGGAGTATCAAGTGCAGCTGTTTCAAAATGGGAACGGGGTATCGGATTTCCAGATGTATCTCTTATGGAACCATTAGCTGCATCCCTGGGGATTTCCATAGCAGAATTATTCAAGGGCGAAAGAACAGAAAACAGCGTTGATAACGAATATGAAAGTCTGTTGTCAGATGTTGTAAAAGTATCAGCAAATGAAATAACCAAGAAGAAAAAAATAACGAATTGGATGATTGCCATTACTGTTGCTGTTCTTTATTTGATGATTTCTGTAATATCACACAAGTGGGAAATAACCTGGGTGGTCTGGATTGTATATTGTTTTTATCGGATTTTTACTGAATATATCTATAAAAAATATTAGTAATCTACAGAAACGTAAGAAACGGAGGAAAAAATGGTCGATTATTCACAATTTGAGGCAAGTGTAAAATCCGGCATCCATGCAGATGTGAGCCGGATACGGCAGAAGGATGAAATAATAAAATCCGTCGTCAAAAAGCGGAGAAGCTCTGCGATAACCTGCGTGTGCTTCCTGTGCATGGCAGGAATTTCTTTGTTTAAAAGCTGGATTCCCGCCGTTATCTGTTTCCTTCTTGCATTGTTTTTCCTATGGCGGGCTGTCGGAAAATTTTCTGACGAGTATTTACGGGAAATGTACGAGGAGGGGCTTTTGGTTCCCGGCATGATCGTGAAAACGGAACCCCTTACTATCATGGCAATCGCAAACATGACCGCGCGGGATGGCGCGGCAACCGTAAATGGGTGCTACTGTCTGGAGGTGAAAGAGCTTGACGGGGCGCAAAAGATTCTATTTGAAAAAATCCCCTGCTCCTGTTTTTTCTGCTATGAGGGCGGCGATTACCATTCTTCCTTCCAGCCCCATCCCCTCTATTGGGGAACGGCTGATCAGCAGTCTGTTCAAGAAGCGTTAAGACAGGTGGAGGAGGACAACAAAGAAAATACAAAAGATGAATGGGAAGTGCTCAAGGAGGTTGCGCGGCAGTTCCCTGATTTGGGAAACGGGAACTTGATTTTACTGGATGAAAATTACGTTCCCTTCGGGAAAAAGAACTACATGGACAGCAACTATAAGCCCCTCAACGAGGAAGCTGCCCCCAAGTAATATGTTCCATTTAGGGAAACGCTGATGAAAGCGTTTCCCTCGTCGCAAATGCGGGATTTATAAGTGAGAAAAATTTTGCATGCTTTCACCAATGCGGCTATTATGGCTCTCGGCACTGTATTTTCGACATAAACAGAGTATTCAGAACGTATGACAGAGTTTTTAACACCATACGCCAATCAAAATCGAAATTTGCAGATGAATTTCTTGAACTTTCCTTATTTTTCAAGGCTTTTAGAGCCTTATATAGTGAATTGATATGTATTTTCCCTTGTTTTTGCCCTTATGGGTATTTTACAAGGGAAAGTTTTTGTGAAATGTACTTAATCGTTGCCTGCCACTTTATCTAAGAGCCTTGCGGAAGTCCGCTTTGCTTCCCTTGTGGCATGGGCATACACATTCATTGTGGTACTTACGTCAGAGTGTCCCAAGAGTTCCTGCACGTCCTTCGGCGCTGCGCCGTTTGACAGCAGATTGCTTGTATAAGTATGGCGGAGCTGGTGGAAGTGAAAGCCCTCAAACCCGTCCAGTTTCTTTGCCAGTGTCCGGCATACGATACTCAATGTACTCGGTGTTTCAAGGCAGCCGTCCGGTCTTAAACATACAAATGAAATCTCGTTGTAATCCGCCGGAATGTCCTGCGTGCTCTCCAAGTTGTAATACTCATAGTAAACCCTGTTTTTATCCTGCACTTCCTTGTAGTAGTTGCGGTGGTACAGTTCCCCGTACTGCATCAGATTTTTAAGCTGTTCTTTCCTTGCTTTTCTCAGTATGGCGGTAAGTGTGTCCCCAAAATCTACCGTCCGCACTTTCTTACGTTTAGTCGGTCCGATAATCGTTTTGTGCTTTGCGCCGTCATAGCGGACGCTCCGCTTTACCGTAAGATACTGTTCCTCAAGGTTGATGTCCTGCCAAGTCAGCCCGCATACCTCGCCGATCCTAAGCCCTGCATAGTAGGCTATCTGTATCGGCAGAACTGCAGAGACATTTTTCTTTTCAAGATAAGCGATAAGTTTCTCATAGTCATCATGGGAAATAGGCTGCGTGCCTGACTGTCCCATATCTTCCTCTGAAAACAAATCCACTTCCTCTGCCTTTCGTTTCAGCTTGATGTACTGCATTGGATTGAACGTAATCAGTTGTTTTGGGAATACCGCAAAACGGAACGACTGCTGTAAAACCGCTGAGAAAGAGTGGATATAGTCTTTGCTCAATCCTTTTTTGACTTTTCCGTCGGGATAAGTCCCTCCGAAAGTAAGCAGGTCAAGGAATGTCTGCAAATGCTCCGCTGTTACGGTTTTTAATCTATGGTCAGCAACAGGGTGTTTCTTAATGCACCGTATCGCACCGAGATAATTTTCCACCGTATCGTTGCTAAGCGTGCCGACTTTCAATTCTTCCTCCGCCCAAATATCGAGCAGTTCCCCAAGCGTGATGTTGTCAGCCTTTGCAATGAATTTCTTTTCCTCGTAATCCTCCATTGCCTGCCGTAACAGCTTTTCCGTCTCGCTCTTGCTTTCCGTACCCGTAAACTCTTTCTGTACCAAGTTGCCGCTTGCGTCCTCCACATAGAAGCGGTAGTACCATTTCTTTCCTTTTTTTCTTACAGAACCTTTTGCCATAATCCGTTCTCCTTTCGATAACGGGCAATCGGAACTGATGAAATGCTTTCTGCGTGTAAGTATATCATGACTCCGATTGCTTTACTATACCGATTCGGATTCTTCCCCCGATACCATAGAAAGAAGATTTGCAAGCCTTACGGTGGCTGTTTCAGGATTTTTGGAATAGATCCTCACAATATCGCCCATATCATTAAACATGTTTACGGTGTGGGTGATTTCCCGAAGGAACATAATCTCGTTATATTCCTTATTCGATTCAAACCCCATTGTCCGGGCGAGTGCGGCATTTTCCGCATTGTCCTTGAAATTCTTACAGGCAAACCGGAAAGAATCCACGAACAGTTCATACTCCCTCAACATCAGCAGCAGTAAATCCTTTGTAAAGTCCGACTCTGCCTGTTCCATGTCAAACGGCAGCTTTGCGAGAATGGAGGACATCACATCACGAATGAATAATTCCCTTTTATCCGTAATGTTTGTTTCGTATTCTTCTGTTTCCCCTTTTAACCACTCCACAGATACATGAAGTGCTTCTGACAGACCTTCCAAGACCAGCTTCTTTGTGTTGTCGATTGTCCCTGCCTCGTAGCGCACGATTGTGGAAGTGGCTACCCCCATCTTCTCTGCGACATAAGGCTGGTTCAGTCCCAACTCCACCCTCCGCTGCTTTGCCCTGCTACCGATCAGCCTGCGCAATTCTTTGTCTTTCATGTTGATACGCCTCCTTTGTCGGTATGTTTATACTATAGCATACAAAAAGCAATAATGCAATATGCAACTTAAAAACAATTTTTGTATTATCATAACGCTTGACAAGGGAATATAAAAGCAGTATAGTATCAGTACACACAAAATTGCGTAATGCAATTCAAAAGGAGGGAAGTTGATGACAGAAACGAAGATTGCAATGACAATCGAGGAAGCATCCGAGTATACGGGAATCGGCAGGAATACCATGAGAAACCTTGTGGAATGGGGAAAGCTGCCGGTCTTAAAAGTCGGGCGAAAGGTACTTATCAAAAGCGATATTTTGGAAAAGTTCATGGAAGTGAACGAGGGAAAGAACCTGCGGGATAAGGGCGATGTAAAAGCGGTAACACGAAAATCAGCAATCGGGTAGGAGGTAGATAATTATTTTATCTACCGACCTCCCACACCACCGTA
>BLMD01000184.1 GCA_011959925.1 Lachnospiraceae bacterium | reverse complement strand
CTCCTTTATAGAATTTTGAAAAATTAAAGAGGCCAGTGCCTGCGTTGCCGCCGCCTGATCCTCTGGAGTGGTGCCGTTTGCGTCTGCTATAATTTCATTTTCTCTCTTTAACTGGCTCATGTTTGCCTCCCATTGGCCGCCGTTGAGTCGGATCGTGCTCTGTTCGTGTGTGCTGTACCCGTGCTGGTTTGCAAGTATCTCGGCGCTTATTTCCTTTGTAGGATCGAGCTGCCCCTGAGACGGGCCGATCCACTCACTACCGAGCCATGCCGCCCGGATCAACGGATCAGAGAAAAAGCCCGGGGCCTGAATACGTCCCCGAGCTACCGCCTCGGCGAGCCATATTTCATAAATTGGCTTGCAAAAATCATTTGCAAACCATTCTCGACGCATTTTGAAGGCTTTCCACGCCTCCAAAAGAGCCGCCCGGCTTGCTGAGTATGAGACGTTAAAAGATTTTAGAAGCAGGTCGGCCGGGATCTCTAAAGCAGCGCCGCATTGCTCGCATAGTGCACGAACAAAAGCAGAGAAGCCGCTCGCCGGCCGTGTAGGCGTTGCGAACTTTATATCTTCCCCGGGCTTCATTACGTTAATAGTGCCGGGGCCCATTTCGTAGTCGTCAGGATCCGACGGCTCGATCTCGTCGCCGTTCACTTCGTTGTACGGCATTTGGTCGGCTCCGGTGTTCGTTGTAATGAACGCGGTAAAAAAGCTCTCGACAAGCGCCGCCATGAGCTCGCCCTCTGTGTATCTTCGCATTTGCAAAAGTGGCTCAATGATCTGCGCTAAATAAGTGACGCCTCGATATTGCTCGGGGCGTTCCGACTCCATAACATGAAGCACATTCGGCAGTCCGGTGTTTTCTCCGTAGGCTTCGACTCTGGTCCAGTCAGTCGCCGCGGTTGCTACTATGTGCGGATATGTATTTCGGAAATAGTACGCCTTTATCATTCCCACACTGTCAATCTCTACGCCGTCAAAAATGCGGTTCCCGTTTGCAGCCTTTCCCTCAGTCGAAAAGCAGTAGTGCCCGGCGTTGATAAGCGGAGTGATGCACCGGTCAGCTTCGACAAGTTGGATCCTGAGTGAATAAGGGCACATAGGCGTCGGCTCTACACGCTTGACAAGCCCGAAAACGTCGCCACTCATTAGCCAGCTCATAAGGGCGAGCTGCTGCATTGCGTAATAATCATTTACGCCCGTAGCGTCGTAGGCGTTCTTTTTCTCGGCCCAGAGTTTGAACTCTGCTTCGGTTTTGTCCTGCCATTCTTTTGCTGCTTCTTTGGATAGTCCCAGACGGTCGGCGCCTATGCTGCTTTTTAATCTGAGCCCACACCCTATAACATTTGTGCGGTTTGTCTTTATTGCTGAGGTTGCGATCGGCGCGGCCATGTAGAGCATACGGGCCCGCTGCCTCAGCGTGTCGTTGCTGTGATCTATGTCCCATTGGGGAGAGGAGCTCGCGGCGTTGAAACTTCTCAGGGCTTTCTTTTTCCAGCTCGCGCCGGCCTCTGCATACCCATAGTTTGACATTCCGGGAGCTGTTGTCTTTGGCCGTGTTTTGGCCGTATCCGCTGGCTTTTCTATTGCCGGCGGTCTATTTTGTGGAGCTGTCTGCATGTTTGTCGCCTCCTTTACCAGTCGCGAGGGATAACTCCAACGGCCCTGCGCTGTGATTTACTTTCAAGCGACGCGATCTCCTCCTCCAGCTCCTTGATCGCGTTGCGAATTGTGGAGAGGTCTGTCTGGTAGCGCGTCGCGCTTCTTGTGCCCAGTCCATAAGATTGCACGCCGCCGTCGAGCATTTCCTCCTCGCGCTTATAATAGAGCTCGAGGCGTTTCCTCAACTTTGCAATTTTTTCCTCTTTCTCTTGTTTTGTCATTGTCTGCCTCCTTACCAGTCGTCATACATTGTTTTGGAGCTGGTTCTTTTTTTCTTCTCTTTCTTTTCTGGAGCTTTTAGCTCTTGGCCTTTTAGCCTCCTCTCAACCGCTTCGAGAACGGGATCTAAAATTCTGAAGGCTGCCATTGCGTAATTGCGGCAGTCGAGCGCTTCGTTTCGATTGTGCCCGGGTAGTTTTTCCCATTGCCACTTGTCGCCGCGGCGTGTTTTTACGAGTGAGAGCTTTTCAGACAATAAGCCAGAAAAGAAAAGCGAGTCATATCCTCGATCCTCGCCCCGTGGGAAGTGGCAGTATTTGGCGCCTTTTTCTTGCACCTTGATTGAGCTCATTATCTTACTTTTTCCAGCGTCAACTCCGAGAGTGTAGAGCCAGCACTGGCCGATCACTTTCCCGTTAATTACGATTTTCACTTTTGACGGCGGGGCCGTGTATGGTATGCCGTCGCCGCCTTTTCCTTTTATTGCAAAAACCCGTTTATGCTGGCGTTTTTTGCACTCTGCATAAACTTCCTGCGTAAAGTGGCCGCCGGAGTCTACGCAAGTAAAGGAAACTTTCAAGCCTTTTCCATTTTTGAACCGGTACACATGGTCGATCACGTCGTCGAGCTTATCCCAGACTTCGGCCGTATCTGGCCGGCCGTTGATTATTCCCTTTTTTATTCCCCATGTTTCACCGTAGAAGCCGTGGCCTACAACTTCATACTCGAGCCGGTTGTCCTGAGTATCAACTCCAACGGTCAAAACGAGAGCGCCCTCCGGCAGCTCTGCGTCGTATTCTTCCCGGCGTGCGAGCATTGTGTCCTCGTCCTCGAGGTCTCCCCGGTCCTCCCACAATTCACCCAGCAGCGTATTGAAAACAACCTTTAATTTCTCGCTGTCTCCCTGAGCTTCGAGGAATTTCGTGATTATCTTTTCCCACGGAGTCCACGGAGAGGAAAAGGCGTTCAACCAAAAAGAGCGGTGCCCTTTTTTCTGGTATGCGTCCGGGTTCTCTGCGATCCACTTCGCCGGCTGCTTTCGCATGGTTGCCTCTGTATTTATGCAACCGCACCCGGGGCAGCACCATGTTATATTTTTGACAGTGTACGCCTTTTTATTGCGTATTTTCTTGACTTCGTGATCGAAGTGGATATTGTCAAAAACGATATTGTGATACTCTCCGCAATCCGGGCACTGGTGACACCAGCGCTCCTGCGTTCCAGCATAAAAACCGTTTTCAATGTTGCTGGCGCCTTTAATCGTCGGAGTTGATACTTCTACCGATTTTGCATTGTAAAATGTCGCTTGACGCGCCTCTGCCAGAGCCCACGGATCGCCCTCTGTGCCGGCGCTGCTGGCCCAGCGGTCCCGCTCGTCGCCTATGATGTAGCGGGCCGGAGTAGAAGCGAGGGCGCTCGGGCTGTTTGATCCGGTGATCGTCAACATGCCGCCCGGAAATGATTTTTGCAAAATCGTGTTCCCGGAGTCTCGGCTTTTTACGTCTGAGACTTTTTTCCTCAGCGGCTTCGAGTCTCTTATCATCGGCGCGATCCTCAGCCTCGAAAATTTGCGGGCGTCGTCGAGAGTCGGCTGCACATAAAGAGTAGAGCCCGGATCCTGATCTATGATGTAGCCGATCATGTTGAGCTCTACCTCTGATTTTCCAACTTGTGACGCTGCCACAACTGTTTCCTTTTTTACTTTTGGATCTGTGAAGGCGTCCATTATCTCGACAAGATACGGAGTCCTTGTGTTTCGCCACGGTCCGGCCTCTGCTGAGCTTTCAGGAGATAAGCGGCGGTTTTTCTCAGCCCATTGCGAAACGGTGAGCCGCTCGGGCGGTTTGAAATTTTTAACGCTCCGCGCGATCGTATTGTTAAGGTTTACGACATGCGCGGCGGCGTCAATCGGTTTGTACATCGTCCTCGATCTCCTCAACGCTCGCCCAGCCTTGCCGATCCTTTACCCGCTTTTTATACTCCTCAGGATCGTACTGGTATTGAGAGAGGGAGAGAAGCACCTCGTTGACCTCCTCTTGTATTCTGGCCGATGTTTCGGCCGGTGTTTCAAGCTCTGCGGTGTCAACCGCGAGGCGGCCGGGCATAGCCATGAGCGCGCTGCGTATGGTGAAAACGAGGTCGGTCGTCATTGCCTCCACGTCCTCGGCTCTGTGCATGGTGCCCTCGAGCTCTGCGAGCTGGAGCTCAGCAACTCGAGCCTTTGCGTTTTTAATGTCAACCTCTGCCTGCAGCTTGTCGGTCTCGAGCTTGTTGTTTTGGCTCCCTTGCTTCTTGTCGAGCTGCTGGCGCAGGTATTTGATGTAGTCCTTTGTTGCCTCTCCCACGTTGTAGCGCCGGCCCGCCGGCGTGTCGTGGGTTTTGAGTATTCCGTCTTGTGTGAGTTGCTGGATCCTCCGAGCGCTGAGCTCAAACAATTCGGCCATTTTGCTTGTCGGCCAGTAGCCCGGAGTCTCGGCCGGCTTTTCTTTTCTCGGTGTCGCCATTGCCTTGCCTCCTTCCCGGCGTAACGAAACGGCCTGAAAAAAATTTTTTGTGTCTAGCAAGTTTTTGGGCTCGCAAGCACCGCAGGCGTTTTTTTCACTGAAAGGACCCGTGAAAACTTTTTATACTATTTTTTCTCGGGCGGTGTGCCCGTGTTAATATTTTTTCGCTGCGTGCATTTGCGCCGAGCTGGCGCTCGAGCTGTCGGCTTGCCTCTGCCTGCCCCGGTTCCTCTACCGGGCCGTGCCTCTTGTGCGGCTCCCCTCTGGTCGTGGCGTTTGCCTCTGCCTTTGTGGTCTGCCTTATTGTGTGATGTGTCTCGGCTTTGTTTTGTGCTGAGGATATAGAAAGAAGCCAGCCCCTCGAGTCTCTGCTGAGTGGCGGCCTCTGGTTCCCTTGTGTGGCGTGCTATGCCATAGCCTTTGCTAACATTTGGTTGACATGGTTCTCCAGTCTTTTGCTGAGTCCTTCGTCTATCTTCTCTTGTATGAGCGGCTGCACTTTTTCGTTTTCAATCATTTGCGGCACGCTCAATGTCTTAATGCTCTTAATAGGGTAGCGCTCTGAGCTCTCCCTCTGGAATGGTATTTGCGTTGATCCCTCACCTCCAGACGAGGCGAGAAACACGCCGGCCGGCAGGTTCTCTCTTTGGCCCTTGAATACTTCTTGACTTACTCTGTAGGGCTTCGGCTTTCTTTGCGCTGGTTTCATTTTGAAATGTGTCGGCGTGAGTACGCGGCCCTTGTATGTGAGCACAACGCTCTCGACGAGATTGCCCTCGATCTTTAGCTGTCCGTTTCCTTTGCCTTTTCCTTCTAGTGCCGCCTTTACGTCTGCCTTTTTGATAGCATAAACTTCGCACACGGCAGCCGACACCCATGCTTGCGCCCGGCTCTTTGCGTCTGCCGTGCATTTTTTTATTACTTTTTCAGCGTCAATGCCTGCGATATTATCCAGCGTCTTAACGAGGCGCTCATAATTTGCAAGCATACAAGTCGAGGTCCCTCTGGTTGCACCCATGCGATCGCCTCCTTTTCTGCATGAAAAACCGCACGAGGAAAATCGGGCGGTTTTTTATCTAATTATTGCATTATAAACAGTATAACACGACTCTTTTTTTGAAGTAAATTGCATCTTTTTTGCACCGGTAAATTGCACGGCAGAGGAGAGGGCCTGCTGCCAGCTCCGGCTAGTCAATAGCGGTCGTCCCGTATAGCCTCACGGCCAGACTCTTGACAAGTCTCTGGCGGTTCCTCCATACCGTCGTCCCGTCGCAACCGATTTTTTCGCCGATCGTTTCATTGTCGAGCCCGTCAAAATACCGGCCGGAAACTGTTTTATAATATGGATCGTCTCGTATATAGTCGAGAGCCGTCTCTAAAATATCAACTTCGTGCTGATCCGCTGCGATAGCCGCCTCTTGGTCTTTGATGATAGCCTCCAGAGCCTCCTCTGGATCGAGGCGCACGCTGTTTTTTGAAAATCTCGTGATTGACTTGCTGCGCTCCGGCGCTCCATAGGTCCGAAGCTGCTCAATCTTCTCGGTATCGTCCTTTATTTTCACTTTCAGGACCGGTAGAGCGTATAGTCTGGCCTCGGTGCTTTTGAAGGCTGTTTTGGCGTTCTGCGGCCTCTGGAGAGGGCCGCAGGCTTCTTTTACCGCCTCTGCCGTCATTTTTACACTTGCGTCAATATATGCCTTTACGTCTGGCGGGAGCGGTGTCTTTTTTTGCTTTCCCATTTACTCATATTCTCCTTCCTGATATTCCAGGCTTATTCCCAGATCCTCGAAAACTTCGGCGTAATACTCTGGCAGCATTTCCTCTCCGTCGCGTATGAGTTTGATCTGGTCTTTTCCTGCTATCCTGAAATACCTTTTTACAATTACGTCGGTATATTCCGGCGTTAATTCCATTATGTAGGCCGTGTGTCCGGTTTTCTCCGCTGCCGCGAGAGTGGTCCCGCTGCCCCCGAAGGGATCGTAGACGGTTTTTGCAAAATCCATATTATCGAGAATTTGCTCAAACAATTCGACGGGTTTCTGTGTCGGGTGTAATTCATTCCCGGACCTGCTGCACCTCAAAACATTGCCATAGCCCTTGTGGCCGTCAAATTTCGCTTTTCCTCGGCTCCCGAAGATACAGAGCTCGTGCTGGCTCCTCCAGCCTACGCCCATTCCGGGCGACTCTTTATCCCATACGAGCATAGAGCGCACACCGAAGCCCGATTTTTCTATAATGTCATACAAATAGATCCACATACGCCAGTCGGTGAAAACATAAGCAAATAGAGGAGTGATACCCTCAAAAGCTGCGGTTAATAATTTGATATAGCCGCGAGTGCTCAATATATCATTAGCAATCTTTGGAGCGTCTGTCTCGCCTTTTCGCACGGTTCCAATGCTGCCGGTAGATTTCCCGCTCTCTTGGTGTCCTCCGCTGCAATACGGGGGATCTGTGAGCATAACCTCCGGCGTAGCACCGGCCAGCAGCTCCTCCCGATCTTTCGGGTTTGTGGAATTGCCGCACATTACTCTATGACGGCCTAGGAGCCACACGTCGCCCAGCTTTGAGAAGGGTGCCTCTGGTGTTTGCGGCAGTACGTCCTCGTTTTCTTCCTTGTCGCTGTGGTCCGACTCGCAAAGAGCCGTCGCAAGTTCCTGATAAAAAGACTCCTCGTAGCCGGTCATTTCAAAAGGGATCGCTCCGGTGTCTACCGCCTCGAAGGCTTCGGCCAGTTTTACGCTGTCAATCTCTGCAAGCTCCGCGATCCGATTGTCTGCCATGAGGTCGGCGAGTTCCTCCTCCTCGTTTGCATAATTCTGATAGTCAACGGGTGCCTCTTTGAGTTTTGCGTGCTTCGCGGCCATGAGTCGGCCGTGGCCTTTTACTATGAGGCCGGAGCGTTTGCTCACTGTGATCGGCTGCCTCCAGCCGGCCGCCTTGATGATAGCAGCGAGGGCTCGGATCTGGTCGTCTGGGTGTTTATTCGGGTTTAGAGGGTTCTCTCTGAGGTCCTTTATCGGCACGATCTTGTCGTGCGCGCAAAAAACCGGGCAGCCGTCGGCGTGTGCCTTTGGCTCTGCTTCGGTTGTGTAGTCCATGTCATTGATCTGTATCTCTTGGCGGTTGGCTTTCGTTCTTGTCTGAGTGATTTCAAGTTTTTTCTTTCCCACGGTTTAGACGCCTCCCTTCTCGAGCTCTTTCTTTTGCCATGCGCCCAGCGTGGCGATCGGCAGCAGTAGCAGCGCGAACACTATTATAATAAGCAGCAGAACGCCGGCACATATTACGGCCGCCCTCATGCCTGCGCCTCCGCTTCTTGATTTCCGAAGCGCACAAGGGCCAGCTCGTTATATTTTGAGTAAATTCTTTCAAAAGCAGCTTTCCACTCCGGGCCGTGGTCGTCTCCGGGTGTTATAACATGCGCGAGCTCATGCGCCAGAATTTCAGGAACGGCGCCCGCTGGTATGTGTGCGGCCACTTCTATGAGCGGAAGGCTCCCGTCGTCCGGGTATGTAGTGCAACCCACCATTTCTACGCCGCCGGTGTCCTCTATCTTTTCAACCAATATTGCCTCGTATTCCTTCCCGGGGTATTCCGTCTCAAAAGCCAGAGCGACGAGAGCGCTTGGATCGTTCAAAAACGGGCTTTTTAATAATTCCATGTGTCTGCCTCCTTATGCGGGAGAGCCCAGCACCCGGCCGGCCCTCCCTGATTTTATAACTTTATGCCTTATGCAATGATTGTGAGTTTTTCGCGGTCCGGTATGTCTTTGAGTGCCTCTACGAGATAGTTCCGCACGTTCTCGAGAGCCTGAGACTCCCAGACGCCGCCGTCTGCTGCTACGAGCTTGAATACCGGAGCGCCGCCGCGTCCCTCGCTAACTCTGAAAACGAAGTCGCTGCCGGGCTGCTCAACCTCCAAAAATGTGCGGTACGGGATCAGGTGCACCGGGTTCGGTACAAGCACATTTTCCTTTGTCGTGATCCCCGTTTTCATTGTGGCCTGCTGAGTGACGCCATTGTCAGAAAAAGCCGCCTCCTGAGTGTTGACAATGTTTCCCGCAAACAATGTCACGGTTTCCCGGTCGTCGCTCGCCTTAAAGCATGATTGCATGGAAATAAGAAAAGCCTCCTGCTCGTACTCCTCGCCATATCTAAAGCGGGGGAGTAGTGCATTTACCTCGAAAAGTGTCTCGCGGTTGCGTTCTGCCAGCAATCCAGAATAAAGAAGCACCTTTGTCGGGCTCACTACCTGAATTATCATGCGATCGCGAAGCTCCTCCCGGCTCTCTTTGATGTACTCAATTAAAGAGGTGAGTGTTGTCGCCTTGATAGGTTCGGCCATATCAGGGCGATCGTACCGTGTGAGGTTCTTCGTGCAATAGGTCCTTCCGTTGATCTCGATCTGTTCTGGTTTTTCTGCCTCTACTGCTAAATTTGCAATATAGGCCAGCGCTTCTTTGATGTTATCCATTGATTTTTCCTCCTTCTTATCCTTGCGCGGCTCTCTGGCCGAGCGCTACAATTTTACCGTTTCCGTCCTCTGGTTGTTTGCCGGTCGTCCGGCGGTCGTCCACCGGTCGCCCATTCTCCAGCACTTCGCCAGTCTCAGGATCAAAGTCTTTTCCGGGAACAAGGCCGCCTGCTGCCGCCTCAGTTTCTCCGGGTTCCTGATTTTCTGCCTGCTGCTTGTTTCTGTTTTTCAGATCCAGTGGCTTGCCGATCGGCTGCTGTTCAGGCTGTGCGCCTGCTGCCGGCGCGTTCTCTTTTCCCTCTGGCGCGATCTGCTGCACCGGGTTCTGCTGTTCGTCGGCTGCCGGCTTCTGAAGGTCTGAGAGAGACATTTGCCCTCTGATCTGGCCGTCATATTCTGCGATCTCAATCTGGCCGGTTCTCATGTTTACGCCCATAATCATTTGCGTGTCGATTGCCTCAGTAGCAGCGAGCTTTGTCGTGACAGAGATTTGAGTGCTCACAAGCTGCCGTGTTTTATTGGGTGCAAATTTGAGCAGGATCTGGATCTGTCTCTTTGTGGTGGCCTCTGTGTTCGGGTTCTGAATATTTTCGGCCACCTGCATGAGCGCCTCGTTGAGCTTCTCGGCAAAAGCGCCGCCCGCGAGACTCTCTAGGTTAATGTTGCTTTGTACTGTCTGTTTCGGCATGGTTTTGATCTCCCTTCTTGAATTTCGTTTTGTGTCTGGAGCTTTCCGCTCCGATGAACGCCTCCGCGGTCATTGCTTTTTGTCACCTCCTCCCGGTTGAGATAGTCCGGCGCGGATAGCACACTCGGTACATACTCCAGAGGCTCCCGCTGCCATTGCCAGACGAGCGAGCTCTGGCTCCCAGCAATCCCGGCCGCATTTCGGGCATTTTACCGGTTTCCAGTCTGGGTGCTTGCTTGCGTCCGGTATATTGGAACGGAGAGGCAGGCACAAGAGGCCGCCGTCTCCCGGTTTCCACGGTGTTATTTTTACTTTCACGCCAGCACCTCCTCGGGCGGTTCCCAGTTCCAGAGGCCCTGCTGCCCTTTGGCCGGTATTGGCTCCGGCAATAATTTGATGTTTTTGAGCTCCCACGCATAGCGCCCGGGCGTCCAGTCTCCGAGAGCTATCTCCTGAGCCGTCGGCACAATATAATCGTGAAAATCTGGCGCGTGTTTATCTTTGCTCAGGCTCTCGGCCCCGATCGGGATATGCTTCGCTTTGTCTATGTCGGTACCGGGGTTGTAGACTATGTGCCAGACGTTGACGAGCTCGGCCGTGCATATTACGGCGCCAGTCGGGAGAGCTTCGCCCTCGTAATTGAGAAGCTGCTGCAGGAGCCGCTGAGTGTCTGCCGGCAATGCTTTGATAATATTCATATACGGCCGCTTCGCTGCATGGATCGCAATCGGTCCCCGGTATGATGTGGCCCAGCCTCTTGTCTCGTAGCCTTTGGCCTCTATTGCGATAGCAGAGCCCCACGGCTGCCATATTGTAATAGCTTTCATATTCACGCCCCCTTCTGGATAGCTGAGGCGCTCCAGTTTGCCGCAAAGGATCCCGCGCCCTGATAAGGGCAGTAGAGTCGGCCGTCTTTCGTCCTTGCCTCAAAGGTACCGCGGCTCCTGATATATCGAACAATGAGCTCATACCTCTGGCCGGTAGCGAAGCCCATAGATCCGTCGGAACCGGTAAAGGTTGCAAGTATCTGGAGATATGCGGTTTTTGTTTTCGGGTTTCTTAAATCATTGAGAGCTCTTTCAAGCATTGGCATTTCCTCCCTTTGTCTTTTTCAAAAATTCCAGCACTCCTAAATAATTGAGGCCGATCTCATATTCCGAGATCTCGCTGCGCTTCAAGTGCTTGTGCCCGTATATTTCCTTCATGTCACGCCAGACGCTCCACGGGATCCGGAAAAATTGTTCAAATTTGAAGCTCACCAGTACGAAGCAGCTCGCGCCCATTTTCTCGTAATTCTCGAGAAGGTCGGCTTGCCTCTCTGTCACGGCCGAGCTCTCTATCTTTTCGGCGTCCGTGTGTTTCGCCTCGAAGGCAATGCACCGGCCCCCGTTGAGTATGCCCTTATAATCGTTCTGGGCCTTTTTCACAAATACCGCTATGTACTGGCCGCGCCTCCGGTCTCCGTATGGTTTGATTGGTCTCATAGGCTCCGGCGTCTTTTCAATGTCTGCAATATTCTCGCCGCGGTAGTAGTCGCAGGCTGCCGAGATCATGCTCTCGAAGCGCTCCCCGGCATACTTGGATCGGCGGCCTTGCTGCCGGCGTTCTGCTTCGATGTTCCTCTCGGCCAGATAGGGCGTCGGATCCGCGTAGCCTTCCGCGTTTTTTCTGCTATCCGTCAATATTAAGCACCTCCCATAAACAAATTAACGAGGGTTTCCGTCGCTTTGAGTTGTAACTCGAGCTCTTTCTGTACCTTTTCCCGCTGTTCGTCGCTTAGATTTAGCTCCTCAATATTGACGGCGTGAAAAGCTGCGCCTGCTGCCGGGTTTATATCCTGCTCATTTATCAGTATGGTTGCAGCAGGAGAGCCTGCAGATACACCAGCGGGCCGTCCTTTCTTCCTGAGAATAGGCGGTTTTTGCGTTACTGCTGCATTATTGTAGATTTCTTTCACGCGCTCGACAAACTCCGGCGGGCCGTAGACTTCGATCTCAATCCCCAGAACGCCGGCGAGTTGTCCGGTTTTACTCCCAGAGTTTTGCCCTCCGGTAGTTTCACATGTACGGCCCCGTTTTTATTGCAGCCCGCCGGGTATTCTCCGGGTGGCAGGGGTGGCAGCAGTAGGCCGCGCAGGACTCTGTTTGTTTTGATGATGATCTCCTCAGCTCTAAGCTGTCGGCCGCACATAGGGCAGTTATTGATCTTTATGTTTGTAACGCGCCCGGGGTATTCCTCGTCGAAAATCTGAAGGTATTCACCGGAAACGCTGAGAAATAGCCTTGTATCTCCGAAGTGCTCGACGGCTATGTATTTACCGGGTGTCCGGCAATGTTCGCATGTTTTCATTTTGCCTCCTATCTGCTGCGCCAGCTCTGGCCCTCCATGACTAGGGCCTCGCACATTTCGCGCAAGCGGTCCACGGTTGCCCGGGCGGTCGTGTCGTCGCCTCCCGGCGGTGTGAGACGCCTCTCGAGCTCTGTGTCTGTATAGTTACTTGTGACGATCGTCGGCTTGTAGCCTTCGTATCTGGCGTTTATAATCGCGTATATTTTCGAGACTCCCCACTCAGTCGCGGGCTCTTTTCCCATGTCGTCGATAATGAGGAGCGGGATCGTCTCGTAAACTTTCAGGATCTCACCCTCCGAAATTTCCCTCTTGTCGTATGTTGCCTTGATCCGGGCAAGCATGTCGATCATCGTCATGCACATTACCGGCCGGCCGTTTTTCATTAAGCGATTAGCAATAGCAGCGGAGAGGTGAGTCTTTCCGACGCCTATGTCACCGAGTATGAAAAGCCCGTTTTTCTTTCGCTCCAGATTTCCGAAGCTGTCGGCGTACTTTTCGGCCGTTTCCTTTGCCCGGGCCGTCTGGCTGTCTGGCGTCTGGAAATTTTCGAAGGTTCGCTCCAAAAAGCGGCCCCTCATGCCAGAATTTCCTTGCAGGCGCTCAACCAGCAGGCGGGCCTGCTCCTCCTTTTTGCGCCGTTCCTTTTCCTCTGCCTCTGCCTTTTCTCTGGCAGCAGCTTCGACGGCCTCCGGGCATTTGCACGGGATAGCGGCGGGGATCCAAAAGATACGATCACCCAGCACGCCGAGCTCTTTCCCTTTGTGGTACCGGAGCTTTCCGCAATATTGACATTTCACCGGCTCGGGCGGCGGCTCCGGCCACTGGCGGGCCTCATTGCTGTATATCCATTCATTGTCCGGCTCTTGTGAAGCCGGTGAGGCGATAGCGGTCGCCGTTGTTTTCTGGTCCTCCATTGTCTGGGCCTCCTTTATTGTCGTATTTACCCTCCAGCACCTTGCACATATTTGTCGCTTTGATTATCCAGTCAAAGTCTGCGCTCCAGTTCCGATCGTTTGCGCCTTTCATAAAATCGCTTGCCTCGGTTTTCCTGAAAAGCTGTTCAAAAAACTGTATATCCGGGTATGTCTTAAATCTGGCAGCCACGGCCTTGCGTCTGGCTCCGTCAATTTTCTGTATTTTCGGGAAACTCAGACAAATCTCGTTGTAAAGCTGCATGATCCTTGTGTATGGAGTGGGATCCGCTTTTTCTGCCGAGACGGCAGCAGGCGCCTGCTCCTCTGGAGCACTTAAAGGATCTTTATTATCTCTACTCTTATCTACTCTACTCTTATCTACTCTGCCGGCGGTTGTTTGCTGGTCGTCCGGTGGTCGTCCTTCGGTCGCTTTTTTGGCAGCGCGGCGCCGATCTCGAGAGCGTTGTCTTTCTTTTTCCCGCTCCTGAATTAAGCCCCCGGCGTATTCCTCCCAGTCGTGGATCAGGATCGTGCTCTGCCCCGTTTCGGAGTCGTGGCAATCCAGCAAACCCGCGGAAATAAGGGACTCCAGCAGCTTGTCGGCGTCACCTTTCCATTGCGACGCCCGGGCTATATTTCGGGCGCTTATGTTCGAGACGTCGCCGTCTGGAGCGTTGTCGAGAGCCCAGAGCCAGAACGACGTCAGGAGCCCGATCATGTGAGGCGGTTCTATTTCGAGATCGTCGGCAGCGTCTAAAATCTTCCTATGCTCTCTAATTGATTGATAAATTTTCAACCACGCCACGGCGTTTCCTCCTTCCTTTTTTGGTCGTCCTTTTTCTTGGCTATGCTTTTTGATTGGTCGCTTTTTGGTCGCCCTTCGGTCGTCCGTCCGGTCGTCCGGTGGTCGTCCTCCGGTCGCACGTCGGACGGAGAGCGAAGCGGTTAGTTGAATGGCAGCTCCTCGTCTATGCCGTCGGGAATATTCATAAAGCCGTCGCCGGCGTCTGATTGTTCGGGCGGTGCCTGCCGGTTTCCTCCGTTCTGGGTGTTTTTGCTTTCTGCAAACTCCTGATCCTCGACAACAACGTCGGTGGTGTAAACCTTGCGGCCCTCTCTGTCGTTATAGCTGCCAGTCTGGATCCGGCCCGTGATTGCGATCTTGGTGCCTTTCCTGAGATATTTCTCAGCAAATTCGCCGTTTTTGGCAAAAGCCACGCAAGAAATAAAATCGGCGTTTTGTCCGTTGTCCTCCCGGCGTCCTCTGCGGTCCACGGCCAGAGTATAGCGCGCAACCGCCATAGGCTCGGTGCCCTGAGTGTATCGCACTTCGGGATCTCTCGTTAGGCGTCCCATTAGTATGACTTTATTCACTGTCTGTTACCTCCGTTTCTTAGCTCTTTGGCTGTCTCGTCCATGCGTTTGCAAAAATCTTCATACTCTGGCATGGAGAGAGTGTCCGGCGTTTTGTGATACAAATAATTGAGCCGGCCGTCTGTTTGTTCTTTTGTGAAGCCCGCGTCCTCAGCTTTTCGGTATAACCGGTGGAGCTGTGAGCTTGTGGGACGTTTCTCGGCCTCTTTCTGGCCGCTCTGGGCCGGTTTCTGGTTCTGGCCTTGCTGTTTATTACCCGAGCCCGTTTCAAGCGTCTGTGAGGCGTTTCCGGCGGTCTGCTTAGGCGCTCCGCGCATGTCTGGATCTGTCTCGCCCATGTCAATGCTGAATTTCTCAAAAAGATAGTATTTTATAGCATAGGTCCACGCGCTCCCTTTTGCTTTTGCCGGATCGTCGTTCCATGCGATCGCGTGAGTTAGGGCCGTGTCGGTGTCGTCCTCGTTGTCTGCGTTGGTCCATTGGATCGTCAGGTCGGACTCATATAAAAACATGGTCCCGCCGCGCTGCATGTTCATGGTTTTAATGCTGGCATTTTCTTCTTTCACAATGTCGAAGTTTACGCCGAGCTCGTTCATCGTCGGAGTAATAGCCCGCCACACGTCGTCAATTTTGGCGAATTTGTAGGGAACCTGCTCGCTGTGCTGTTCTTTTTCAATCCGGGGGATCTGGCGCCTCAGCTCGATAAATTTCTCTTGCAGGCTCAGCACCTCGATCGGCTTATCCCGTCTTGTCTGGAATGAGGCAACCGGAGATCCGGCCGGCGCGTCTTTCTTTTTGTCGTCTGCCATGTTTCCTCCTCACCGCGCCGCACAAGGCGGCGGGATTTTATAAATTACTGAATTATGAAGCAGACCGGCACACAAAGCTCGTCGCTCGCGTGGTACCAGTAGATCGAGCTCCCGATGCCGCTCACATACACGCAACTAGTCGAGGAGCCGCTCGCCACCGAGGCCAGATAATACCAGTCAGGCGTCCCGCCTTTTCTGTTGCATTTGATACGGTGCCGGCGGTCTTTGTAGTATTCAATCTGCTTGTAGTGGTCGTCTCCTGAATAGCTGCAATTCCCGAACATTTCCGACTCGGTAGGAAGGAAAAGCTGGCAGCGGTACGTCTTGCCGCCCTCCTGAACCCTCTCAACCTCTGAAATAACCGCCTGCAGTTCCTCCGGCAGACTTGCGAAAACAACATTGTCTAAATGCCACTTTACGCCAGACTCAGCGAAGCCGCCGGCGTTTCTGCCGTTCTGATTGTATGGAACCTCTGCCGGCAGGCAATCCTTACTCTCAAAGCGCGCCCAGCCCGGGCCCATGTCTACGACGACAAGATCCAGCTCCTCGTCGTCTTTTGTCTGTTCTGTGATAACGTCGCCGACTCTGAGGCCGCTCTCGTTTTTCCTGATTTTCTGGGCCAGTTCCTCCCAGTTGATTGCCGTCTCTGTTGTTACTGTCTGAGTCAATAATGCCATGATGTGATCCTCCTCAATTTTTGATTTCCGCATAAAAGCGGTGTTTGTTAATGGTTAATATGTAGCGCTGTGACTCGTGAAAGTCGCTTTCTACCATGTCAGGGTTATAAAAGTATTTGATCGGCTCGGTCGTAGCCATGAGCCCGAAGTCAAAAACGTAGGTAACGGCCAGTAGAGCCTCGTCTGTCGGCTCAGGTCTCCGGGTAGAGTAGAGGTAGCGCTCCGCGGCCTCTGCAGGTCTGATCCCGTCGTCCTCGCACGCTTGCAAGATACATTGACATATTGCTATTTTGCCGGCCAGAGGCTCGCCTGCTGCCTCCGCTGTGACTATCTGGGCCACCTCGTAGCGCTCCGCGTCTGTGAGCTGGTACCGTATCTCAAAGCCGGCCTCTGCCACCCATGCTTTTGCAAGGCCCTCCATGTCAATGAGTTGCAGCTCCCCGGTGCTCGTGAGGTATGCAAAAATCTGGTCTTTTTCTGCCTCTGGCGTTGGTGTCGGTGTCGGCGTTGATGTGGCCGCCTCCGTCTCGATTGCTGTATTTATGGTCTTTTTCCCGCTCCGGGAGATAACAACCGCGACTATAACAACGAGAAGCACAAGGGCGAGAGCGACGGCGCAGGCAATTTTCGGGTTTATTTCCGGGAGCCGCTGCGTTTTGCGCTTTCTTTTTCTGCGTTTCCGTGCTATAATTGCTTTGTGATCCCCGTGTTTTGAGACGTACTCAGGCGAGAGAAGCGTCTCCTTCTTCGCGGTCACTGGGCTGGGCGTTCTGGGCGCCCGGTCCTTTTTAATTCTGAATTGCATTTCCTTTTATGCCTCCTTCTGGCTCGTATTTTGATAATTGACAGAGCGCGATCGTAAAATCTGAGAAGGCGAGCTGTCTCACGAGGTCGGCAACCAAAATAATGCGATAACAGCCGGAGCGGTATGTCTTGGCGTTTTCCGGTTGCATTTCCTCCGCGCGCCTGAGCTTTAAGTCTGCATACGACTCGGCTCTCTGCATTTCTGCCTCTGGGACCGTCTGGCCCAGCTCCTTAAAAACCGCCTCGCGGCTGTATTCCTCGTTCATTCCGGGAGCCTCCTATTTCTGATCTTTGTTGTCTTTATTGCTGCCGTTTTTATTTATGTAGCTGATAATAACCAGCGCCCCGCATATAATCAGGGTTATAATTACGCCGTCACTCATTGCAATCGCCTCCTTCCTTCAGTTCTGGGAGCCGGCAGCCGAGGCGGTACGACTGGGGCAAATATGTGAGCTGCCTCAGTTTCCGGCCGGTTATGCCGTACTTCGGGTTGTAGCCTATTAGGTCGATGTATTCCTCCAGATCGCCACGCTCCGCGGCCATTGCTTTTGTCACCTCATAAAGCGCCAGCACGTCGTCGATCGCTCTGTGGCTGTTCTGCACGCGCTCAGAGAGCCCGTAGTGCTCAATAGCTGCCTCTAGCTTGTGAGGATATGCCGCCCGGTCTTTATATACCGTCAGAGAGTCGAGAGCCCTCAATTTTGGCGCTTTGGGAACCATGCCGCAACGTCTGAACATTTCCAGAGTAAAAAGCAGGTCAAATTGTATATTGTGGGCCACCAGCAGCACCTCGCTGTCGCTGTGTATCATGTCACAAAACGCCCGGCAGGCTTCGGGATAAGGGATCCCGTTCTCTTTGAGCATGTCGTCGGTGATGTGAGTCAACTCGACGATCTTCTCCGGGATCTTTTCGCCCTCTGGCAGCTTGCAAAATGCGTCAATTTTTAGCTCTATTCCTTTTTCAGTCACCAGCACCGCGGCCAGCTCGATGATCTGATCCTTTTCAGGATCGAGGCCGGTCGTCTCTGTATCGAAAAATACAATTTTCTTAAATCGACGGAGTAATGCCTTCACGCTCCAGCACCTCCTTCGCAATGTATAGCTTTTCCGTGGCCGGTACGGTCTTGTTTTGGTTCATGGTCCGGCTTACTTCATGGATCCACACCGGCACAAAGTCCTCGGGCGCCTGCTGCTCACTCACAAGCACAATATTGTCGCGGCTCCAGATCCTCGCCACCTGCCAGAGCTCCGAGTGATTAAAGGGCTCGAGCGCTTTATATTGCTTTGTGCCCTCATACGGCGGATCCAGATAAATGACGCAACGGCTCGGCTGCCATGCTCTGTAATCTTTGTGAAGAAAAATAACCCCCTCCAGATCCTTGCGCTGTGCTTCGATGTTTCGCCGGCCCTCGTCCTGATAGTCCCGGAGCCCGCCGGTCGTCTGTGTTTTCCCTGAATAGCCACCGTCGAAAAATCGGCCGTTATACGAACACACAAAACCGACATAACCGGCATACCACTCGGGGTATGCGTCCCGGTTGGCGCGTACTGCTGCATATTCCTCGCGCTCTATGTAGCCCGGCAGCTCGCCGCCGTCCTGAATGTATTGCAGCAAAGCGATCAGGTATTTGTTGCAATCGCTGGCTATTCGCTGCGGGGCCCTGATCTTGTCGATGATGTTGCAACCGCCGCAAAACGGATCGAGGTATGTCTCGAAGCCGCTCCGGTCGATGTGGTCCTGAATAATCGGCACTATGTAGCGGGCAACTTTCGCTTTACTCCCCATGTACTTCATGTAGCTGCTGCCTCCTTTCTGAGTTTCCTCTCGTTTTTCCATTTCTCATAATCTGCCCGGACGATCGGATCCTCGAATAGCGCGGCCATTCCGTGAAGCACGGCCCGACATAGGGCGTCGCTTTCATTCTCAGGAATAGCGCCGAGGTCGATGTTGATTTTTTCCGGGGTTCTGGTTCCTACTTGTTTGTAGCTTGTCATGTGATCGCTCCTTCCTCTGTGATGTTTCGCACACGGGGCAAATATAGCCCTCTGGCGGTATCACGGCGAGAGCGCTGATCTGCCACTCTTTACCGCATAGCCGGCAGGTCGCTGTTCTCTTTGGCTCGCGCCTCCGTTTCATCGTCCTGCCTCCTCTCGTCACCCTGAGAG
>BLMD01000183.1 GCA_011959925.1 Lachnospiraceae bacterium | reverse complement strand
GGTTCGGAATTTTCCATTATGCTGCCGACAAAATAGAACGCGGCGGACGGCCATTCCCGGCTGCCCGCCGCAAATTTTTTTGAAATGTCCGAGCGCTGTAACATATCACCCCGATTTTCAATGAAATTTTTTGGCTGCTGTAACATTTCGCGGACATTTGGGTTTTACAATAGCCTTATCAAATATGGAGGTGATACAACTATGACATGGCCTTTTGAAAACGATACAAGCGCCATTACAAAAAAGTTGGCAAAACGAAACTTAAAAGCAGATAAAAGTAGAAACATCCTCATTATCATTACGATTGCCTTAGCTACCTGTTTGATAATGACAACGACCTTGTATTTTTTTGCTTCGCAGCGAAAATCATTAATTGATGCGGCTGGGCATTATCAAGCAATTATCAATGAAGTTGATAATGATACCATTACGAAATTCGTAAATGACGATAGGATTCAAGTGGGGGTAAGTCATTTGTTGGGTTTAGTACCTTATGGGGACTACAAATTAACCGTTCGTTCAATGGAAGAAACGCTAATGAAATTAGCAAAATATCCTGATTTAGAGGGAGAATTGCCCAAATCTACAAATGAAATTGCTATCACAAAGGCGTTTCTTGATAGAGCTGGATTGTCCAAATCCATAGGCGATACGATATCGTTAAATCTTGGAGATGGAGAAAAAGATTATACCTTATGTGGTATTTTGCCTGTCGAAAATTCAAATTATTCCGTATTCGTGTCGCAGTCCTATATTGAAAACAAGATCAGCGAACCGGCATACTCCGCTTATATCCGTTTGAATGAATCTGATGGTTGGTCTAAGGCCGCTATACAAGCTGAATTATCAACATTGTGCAGAGAATTGGAAATACAGCCGGAGCAAATGCAGTTTTCAACATATTATTTTTCTCTCATTGAACAGAGAAGCAGTCAATATATCGCTGTAATAGCATTTATCAGTCTTATTATCGCTTTGGCTTGTACCCTTGTTATTTACAGTCTGTTCTATGTGTCCATAGCCAGAAAAACAAAAGAATATGGGAAACTGCGGACAATAGGGGCAACTGGAACACAGATGAAAAAAATCGTTTTTAGAGAGGGATTCCATCTTTCCAGAATTGGTATTCCGATTGGAATATTAGCCGGTGCAATAGCGGGATATGTCCTTGTCCCGCAAGGCTGGAACACTTTAATGGTATTTGTAATTGCCGCTGTCACAGCTCTGTTTGTGTATCTATGCGTTATGATTGCTGTAATTAAGCCAGCCAAAATTGCTGCTCATGTTACGCCTATTGAAGCAGTCCGTTATATGGTGGGCAATAATGATGTAATGTCCAACAGTACAAAAGTGTTGCATCGTTCTCTATCTGCGAAAAGCTTAGCTTTCCTTAATTTTGCAAGGAACAGAAAGAAAACCGCTTTAACGATCCTGTCGTTAGGGGTATGTGGAATTTTGCTGATGGCAAGCTCTGCATATTTTAATTCCATTGATCCTTTAGCGATGGCGCGCAGGAGTTTTCCTTACGGAGAAATTCGCCTTGAATTAGGCGATTACGGGCCGCAGGCACATAACAGCGAACAATATTCAGAACTCCAAAAATCGAATCTGCTCACAGAAGATTTTAGAGAATCCATTTTGGACATAGATGGTGTGGAAGAAATAAAAGAATACCAGGGCACCGTTTTGAATGTCCGTATGCCAACGGGAGATATTGAACCGGTTGTTTCAGACGCATATATGCCAAGCTCTCAAAAATTGCTTGAAGAATATTTGATTGATGGTACAGCAGATTTGCAGGAACTACTCAATAATAATGGCATTATTATTGAAAATGGCCCACAGTGGAAAGAAACTTTTGGGTGGGATGCAGCGATTGGGGACGAACTTCTGATTGAAGTTGGCGGACAAACATTGGAAGTAAAAGTAATGGGAATTGTGGACGCTGATATCCCGTATGGCGGATATGATACGCTATTTATTCCTTTAGAAATGCTGTCAAAGATCGTTCCTGTTGAAAACCTCAATTATCAATTTATTGTAGATACAGATGACAGTAAATGGGCAGCTGCAAAAGATGAAATCCAAAAGATAATTCCACCGACTTCCAGCCTCTATGTTAGTACCTTGAATGATTGGGTAGAGGCATACAACGAAAAACTATTGAATTATCGTATGCCAGTTTACATTTTTGTTATGTTTATCGGGGTTTTTGGCATTATCAATCTGCTAAACACACTGATAACAAACATCTTGACACGGAAGCGAGAATTAGGTGTTTTGCAAGCGGTTGGTTTGAGCAGTAAGCAGCTTTCAAAAATGTTATTGATAGAGGGCTTGTTCTATACATTAGGGGTTCTGCTTCTTTCCATATCATGCGGAACTCTTATCGGGTATCTTCTCTGCACCGTCTTTCGTGCAATGAGTATTTTTGGAAAAGTAAGCTATCATTTTCCGACAGTTGAAATGTTCAGTTATTTTATACTGATGCTTGCTGTCCAAATGCTTTTCTCGTATTTGGCAATCCGGCAGATAAAAAAACAATCTCTGGTAGATCAAATACGGGAATTGTTATAAAAATTTTTGAAATGTCCGAGCGTTGTAACATTTCACCCCGATTTTCAATGAATTTTTTGGGCTGCTGTAACATTTCGCGGACATTTGGGTTTTACAATACCCTTATCAACAGGCAGAAAGCCTTGAAAGGAGTTTTGAATATGAGCGTTTTACAGACGATTGACCTAAAAAAGCATTACGGCGCAGAGCCGAACATTACCCGCGCCCTTGACGGCGTGAACTTCTCCGTAGACGAGGGCGAATTTGTGGCCGTTGTGGGAACCTCCGGCAGCGGCAAGTCTACTCTGCTTCACATGATGGGCGGGCTGGACACTCCCACCAGCGGAACCGTGATTGTCC